>DASXMJ010000007.1 GCA_036495685.1 Candidatus Binataceae bacterium
GACGTGGCCTGACGTTGGCGATCTGAAGGTTCGCCTGGCGAAAACCCCCTCGGGCGGCCAGCCGCAGCATCTCCTTCAAAGCCGCTTCGGGGGACTCGGGCAGCATCGCCACGCCGATCAGGCGATCCGGAGCCGCGGCGCAAAACTCCGCAAGCCAGTCGTTGTAAGCGCGATAGCAGTAGTCGCGCAGCGCCGGATCCTCGGCGATGATCGAGACGACCGGACCGAACATCACATGGGTTTGCACACCGTCGCGGTCCATGTCGGCCAGCCGCAACGCGGCAACCCCGGGACGGCGGTCGCTCTGTTCGCTGATCCCGCTGCGGTCGAAGGCATTGATTACCGGGCTCGGCGGCCTCGCCGCTCCAGATGCGGGACGCTTGCCGAACCACGGACCCCAAACCTTGCCTTCGCACAGCCACACCGCGCGTCCATCGCGCTCCTCCACCCGGGGTGCACGATCGCGCATCGACAACACCAGGCGCTGTGTCCACAGGTCGTGGGGCAGCATCTGCAAGTCAATGTGGTCGTCGCACGAAATGATCTTGTAATCCATGCTCGGAAACCCTCCGATCTGCAGAACAACTTTCGCCTACAGGTCGCGCCACAACCAACGGTAGTCGCATCAGATTCTCGCTACGTGACCGAAGCAAGAAATCCTCCCCTTTTTCGTTGTAGCGCAAAGCTACAAGGAGAAGGACCTGCGCATGTAGCGCCGGTACAATCCCTAGGTCGCAAACCGCCACCTTTATCTGCTTTCCAACCGCGTCCGTTACGAAAAGAGCTCGGCAATTTGGGCCATGTTAGTTTTTCGAGCTGTTCTGACTGATCACTATGGCCGGCGTGTCTGAAGCGCAACCAATCGTTCTGGCGGTAGATGGACAGGCACCCTAGATAGTAGTTCGGATTGGCAACTCGAAACCGGGAGACGGGAAAATGGAGTCCCAAACAGAATACGTTCACCACGGCAAGGGGACCGTGCGACCCTACATATACGGCCGTCTGGATTTGCTGGACTTCGTAAAGAAAGTATTTGATGCGATCGAATTAGAGCGCAACCAGCTCCCCAACGGGTTCCATGTTCAAGCGCAGATCGGCGACTCGGTAATGGTGCTGTCCGCGATGGACCCGCCATACCAAGAAGCCACCCGGGGTTCTGTCTACGTCTACGTGCCCGATGTTGACGCGACCTATCAGCGCGCGCTCGCGGTGGGTGCAACCTCAGTCACCCAACCCACCGATAAACCCTGGAAAGGCAGAGCCGCCGGCGTAAGAGATTCGTTCGGCAACATTTGGTACATCGAGACCTACCAAGGCTGAATAGAACCCTCGAGAAACGGTGTTAGACTGCCACTCGTCGACCGAGGGCCAACTCGCTCAAACCCCGAGATCCTCTTGAAGGGCAGGACGTAGTCCTGCCGCAGCCTAAAAACTTGTGGCCGCTGATGGTCGCAGCCGCGTCGGTTGGAGGTGACTTCAGCTTCCACCTGCGCTAACGCGGTCGATTTCTTTATCGCCGCGAGGACAATCTCGCGCACTCCGGATACACTGCCAGTCATGAAACCAGCGAGTAACCTGGCCAATTTGCCGCCCAGGATTCTGAGCGCGCGCGCGATCGTACGAATGTTTCATCGCTTCGAATCGGCCTCGCGCGATTCCGATCTAAGCTTTGCCCAATACCGGATCCTGGGATTCCTGCAGAACGGACCGCATCGGGCCGGAGAGCTCGCGTTGGCCTCCGCGGTCAAGAAACCCACCGTCTCGGCCTTGCTCAACGGATTACGCCAGCGCGGCTGGATCTCGGATCGGACCAATCCCGTCGACGGGCGCGTCGTCACGGTGGTGCTGACCCCCTCCGGGCGTCGTCGGCTTCGCGCCTTCGACAACCAATTAGCCAGGACGCTGGAATCATACCTGTCCAAAGCCGATCAACCGCTTATATTTGCGGCCCTGACCCGCCTGTACGGGTCTCTGAGCGCGATTGGATACGCTGATCACGGAGATGGCAGGCCCCGCCTACGTACGGCCTAGTTGCGCGGCAAGATTGCGGTTTGAACGCGAGCTCGCCTAACTGACATTCTTCTTGACAACCAGTTTCCCCGAGCGAGATAGTTAGGGCAATCAAACTAGCTCTTCGTGGTGCGAGGGAGGACCAAGCCCGTCGCGCTCAAATGCGCGGGCCTGGTTTCCGATGATCGCACTCGAAGTAACGCCCGCTCACGGATCGTTACGGGGAATCATGAGTTCTGCACCCGTTCGTAGCCATCTCGCACTCATTCTTGGCGAGCACGATGCGGCCAAACAGGAGGAACCAACATGAAAGCCAGGTTCTGGGGTCCAGGCGTCGTCGCACTGATTCTGATCGCCGCCGGCATAACTCCGAGGGCGGGGTTGGCCGCCGAGCCAAACCCTACCGTTACTGGACCGATCACCGGTGGATGTAGCCCCAACTGCCCTTCCCCACCCGGCCCGACCAACGGCATTCACGTTCCGGCCGCATTCGACGGGGTCAGCAACCAAGCGTCCTTCATCGCCGCAGATTACACCGAAGAAGAGTTCCTCTTCTCGGGTACCGCCACCGCTTTCGAGCAGGACCCCGCTGCACCGGCCTGGACTTCGAACGGCGACTGGACCGCGATCCCCAGCACCACTCTCACCCCGATGGCGTACACGAGCCGGATGTTAGTGCGCAGGCCGACCGATCCGTCCAAGTTCAATGGCATCGTCGTTGTCGAATGGTTCAATGTCACCGCCTCGATCGATCTGGCGCCGGACTACGGTTACTACCAAAATGAGCTGCTCCGCGATGGATTCATCTGGGTCGGGGTAAGCGCACAACAGGTGGGTATCGACGGTTCTCCCTTCCTTCCGGGATTCGCCCTCAAGTCGTGGGACCCGGTCCGTTACGCGCCGTTGGCGCACCCGGGCGACGACTACTGCTACGACATCTACTCTCAGGCCGTGCAGGCTATTCGGCACCCCGTGGGGGTCAATCCGCTCGGCAGCGGCGCCTACGTAATCAAGGGCATCATCGCCGACGGTGAGTCGCAGTCGGCGGGGCGGATGGTCACCTACTACAACGCCGCCCAACCGCTCGCGCAGCTCTTCGATGGCTTCCTGATCCACAGCACCGGCCCTACTGGTGCCAACCTGTTCGGCGAATCCGGCGGAAGCGTACCCAGCCCCTCGAATTTGCGGACCGACCAGCAACCCGCGCTCGTCTTCGAGACCGAGACTGACACGGCCTTTTACTTCCCGGCACGTCAAGCCAACGGTCCGACTTACCGGCTGTGGGAAGGAGCAGGAACGGCGCATGTCGATTCCTACGACCTGGCTTCGTTCATGTCGGATCCGGTCAATTCAGAGCCGTCGTATCCAGCCAATTCATGCAACTTCGAGGACAATACCGCCCACGAACGTTATCTGATGGACGCGGCGCTGGTGCGCTTGAGTCAGTGGATCAATGGAGGAACCCTCCCCCCCACTGCACCGCCTATCGACGTAGTCTCGGGAGTGATCCAGCGCAATTCACTCGACATCGCGCTCGGGGGAATTCGCCTACCGGAGATGGACGTGCCAACCGAAGTCGAGCAGGGTGTCGGGAATACCGGGAGCTTGTTTTGCTTCCTATTCGGAAGGACCTTGCCGCTGCCAGTCCCGCTGAGTTCACTGTATAAGAACCACGGCAACTACGTCTCGCAGTTTGTCCACGCGACGAACAATCTCGAGAAGGCGGGATTCCTGCTGGATCCCGACGCTCAAGATGCGAAGACCGGTGCCGCCCAGGCCGCGGTTCCTTGAACTTGGGGTGCTGCACGACTGTGTCCTCAGGCAGAGTCGTGCCGCCGCCGCAAAAGCCGAGGCCTGCTTTCAGGTCAATTGTGGTCTGCGTTGGGTGAGCAAAATCGCAGAACCCCACGAGACTCCGAGCGCGATCACCACATAAATTACTGCGAAGAGCGGCGCTTGCCAGTTCTGCGGAGTTTTGATCGTAAAGAGCGTCATATTGATGAGCACGTAAGCGGCGTATGCCCACGCCATCGGCACCGCCCAACGTTTCTGTCGCCAGATCCCAATTACGTATACGACCAGGAATAGTCCGAAGGCGGGTCCGAGTATGGCGTTGGCCAAACCCGACGTTTTCGTTCCAAAGAATACAAAGCCGGCTCGGCCTCTGCTGAGCGGTTTTGAAAAATTCGACACCGCGAGCAATGCGAGTAAGATCGAGAAGACCGTCAGGATTGGACCACGCGTGGTTTTTTCTTCCATGGAGAATCGCCTCGGGCCGGTTGATTCGCACAATCGACGGTGCACCCACGGGCGCACGCTCATTGATTATCTGAGCCATTCTGAAGCGGAATCTGCTCCCAGCCTAGTGCTGATCTGAGCTCGCATCGCTGCGCGCGGTGTCCTCAACGGAAGTTCTCGTCGGGACGGACCGTTCTCATCGAAAGCGCCCGCCCAAGCTATTTCCGATTAGGGCCGAGCAATCTCCGTGACAGTGCGGGACGGATACACCAGATTGCACCGCTTGATGGCGGTGGCTAACCTTGAATTGATGGATCTCAATGCGGGTGAACCGCTTAACCTGATCTTTGACGCCGATGATACGCTGTGGGATTCCAACATCCATTTCCTCGAAGCGTGCGATGCGTTTGTCCTGGCGTGCATGGACGCCGGCGTTCCCGGGCCGGCGGACCGCATCAAAAGTGCGATTCGCGATGCCGAACTGGAGCTGATTCAGACTCTAGGCTATGGCCGCAAGCCGTACGTGCTCGCCCTTCATCAGGCAGGGCGCGAATTGATAACCAATGGCGACGGCGCGTGGCTACAGGCGGAAATCGATCGGATCGGCGATTATTTGATCGAGCGACACTGCGAATTGCTGCCCGACGTCGACACCACTTTGCTCGAATTGTCCCGCCGCCACACCCTGCTGCTGCTGACCAAGGGTCAGCGCGATGAGCAACTGGGCAAGCTGGCGCACACCGGCCTGATGCCCCTGTTCAGCCGAATCGAGACACCCCACGAAAAAAACACCGAGGCCTACCAGCGCCTGATTCGTGAGGCGGAATTGCATCCGGAGTGCACCTGGATGATCGGCAACAGCCCGCGCTCCGATATCAACCCCGCCGTTCGCGCCGGGCTGCACGCGGTCTTTATCCCTTACCCGCATACCTGGGAGCTGGAAGACGAGGAGCTGCTGGTGAGCGAACGCATCGTCGAGATCGAAGCCTTCCGCCACTTGCTGCAGTTGTTCTAGAATCGACCCTTCGATGCCCAAAGCGGAACCTACAGCAGAGCGCGCCACGAACTCCGCGCCGACGAGGACCCGAAAGGGACGACCGCCTCTCGCCCTGCGCCCGCTCCATCGCATGTGGCGCAAGACGATCGATGAAATCGAGGTTTCGCGCATCGACTTGCCGGTGCGCAAGCTCCGCGACGCCCATCGCAAGACGGTCGCCTGCCAGATCAGCGATTTTCACGTGGATCGCGATGAGGATCTCGCGCGGCTCTTCCTGGCAGTCGAAGCAGTCAATCGCGAGCATCCGGATTTCGTGTTCCTCACCGGCGACTATTTCTCCGGCCCGGACACGATGCTGCGCTATGTTGATGCATTCCGCGGCGCACTGCGCCAGCTGAAGCCCAAGGCAGGATTGTTCGCGATTCTAGGCAATCACGATCACTGGTCCTCATCCGAACGTGTCACCGAGGCGCTGCAGGCCGCGGGCGCCGAGGTCCTGGTCAATGAGAGCCGGCGCGTCGGTGTCAATGGTTCCGAGCTGGTGGTGGTGGGTATCGACGATCTGTGGGCGCGGCGCGCGGAACCGGTGCGCGCCTTCAGCCAGGTGCGACCCGGCGATACAACCATCGTGCTGGCGCACAATCCCGACACCGCGCTCTACGCGAAGCATCTGCAGCCGGGGGTGATGCTATCCGGTCATACCCACGGCGGCGTGGTGCGCATCCCCTACTATGGCTCGCCCTTCAAATCGATTTTGAAGATCGGCAAACGCTTTTACTCGGGCCTCAACCGCTTCGAAGACTTCTACATCTATACAAATCGGGGGCTCGGCACCTTCTGGCTACGAATCCGAATTAACTGCCGCCCCGAGGTCTCGCGCTTCAACCTGATTCCCTTCTCGGAAGCCAACGAAGCGGCCGCACCCGCAGTGCGGCGCCGTCCGCGCCGGCGGGTCCGGCATATTCAGGGGCCCCGGCGCACCAGCAAGCGCCATCATCCCGCTCACTAACAAGGCGCCGAAAGCGTCGGGATCGAGAAGTTCGATTTCGACGACCCCTGCGAGAAAGTTCGCCGGTTTCCGCTAGCTTTCTCGCCCTGGGGGAGATTACCGTGAGGAAGCTGCCCGGGAAAATCCATTTTCCTGGCCTGCATTTCAAGGAGCAGCCGCAGTGCTCGATCTCGCGATCGTCGGCGCAACCGTGGTAACCCCGTCGGGGGTTTCACCTACCGACCTCGGGGTCCGCGCCGAAAAAATTGTTGAGCTGAGCGCACCCGGGGCGCTCACTGCGCAGGCATCCCAGACCATCGATGCCACCGGAATGCTCCTGCTCCCCGGCGCCATCGATCCACACACGCATCTCGATGCAGAAATGTTTGCCTCACGTACCGCCGACGACTTCGAATCGGGGACAATTGCTGCCAGTGCAGGCGGAGTCACTTCGATAATCGACTACGCGTTTCAACCCGAGAACGGTTCGCTCGCCGATGCGGCTCGTAAGTGGCACGCAAAGGCGCAAGGCCGCGCGGTCATCGACTACGGATTTCACGTCGCGATACTGGACCCGACCCCCGACGCTATTGCGGAGATTCCTTACATCGTCGATCACGGAATCAGCAGTTTCAAGATTTTCATGATGAACCGGTTCGAGGCGCGCGTGCGCGACTTCATGCGCGCGTTTCGTGCGGCCGCTGAAGCGGGTGCCCTACTCACCATACACGCGGAAGACGAACACCTGATCGGCTACTGCACCGAACGCCTGCTGGCGGAGGGCCATCGCGGGGTCGAGTATTTCGCAGCCAGCCGTCCGCCGCTGGTGGAGGAGGCGGCCGTCAAGCGGGCACTTGCGATGGCGACCATCGCGGGTGCGCCGGCCTATTTTGTTCATCTGTCGAGTGCGCGCGCGATCGATGCGATTCGCCGTGCCCGCGGCGAGGGCCGCGACGTGCTCGCCGAAACGCGGCCCATCTATCTGTATCTGACCGAAGATCGCTTCCGCGAGCCGCAGGGTGAACGGTACGTCGGGTATCCGCCACTGCGTCCACAGCGCGACGTCGACGCAATTTGGGAGGGTCTCGCCGACGGAACCATCGATGTGGTCGCAACCGACCATTGCTGCTGGATGCTGCAGCAGAAGCTGTCGGCGGACCGCTTCACGCGCATCAGACCGGGAATGTCGAATCTGGAGACACTCGTGCCAATGCTTTACTCGGAGGGCGTCGGCAAGCGTCGTATTTCGCTCCAGCGGATGGTCGACCTGGTGGCAACCAATCCCGCGAAGATTTTCGGGCTCTATCCGCGCAAGGGCGCGATCACGGTCGGCGCCGATGCCGACCTTGTGGTGTTCGACCCCAGCCGCAAAGTGGTGATCCGCAGCACGGAAATGCATTCGCGCGCCGACTACGATCCATTTGAAGGGTTCGAAGTAACCGGATGGCCGCGGGAAACCATCTCGCACGGCGAAGTCATCGTCGCCGATCGCAAACCCGACGCGCGCGCAGGCCGCGGTCAATTCCTCACGCGGGGAAAATTTTCGCCGAACTGGCGCGAGTTGTAGACGCCTGCGGCCAGCGCCGACCCGGAGAAGCGCTGGAAATCACCTCGATGGTCGGCGTCCTCGGGACATTCGCGATTAGCCGGCCAGAACTTAGGTCGGTGCGACTTATCGCGCTCATGGTTGCCGCTCGAATCAAAGCCGAGTCCGGACGCATTAGCAGGGTGTTGAAAAGAAGTACTGAGGACTTCAGGCGATGATGATGAGTCTAAACACTCTGCGAAAAAGATGGTTTCTTTCCTTTAGTTCTCTCCCCGGGAAGAGATAACAGTGAGGGAAGCAGGCTGCGAAAATCCCTTTTCACTCGCCTGCTAGGAACTCCTCGTTCCCGATCTCATCCCGCGGATAGGTAAGTTTCGCGGCCGCAAAAAATTCTGCGTGACACTGTGAGTGTTGATACGCTGATCGTGGTGGCGCTCGTTTCCATGGCCTCCGCCAAGAATGTGGACTGGTGCGTCCAAAATTGCCACCATAATACAGGAAGCGAGTCAGCCGCCTGACAGGCTGACGGCCGCGACGCGTTTTTTTTCCATCGCGCGCCTCTCGCGTGGTTTTGGCAATGTTGTTCCGGCCCCAACCGTAATGTTCGATCGTCTTGATTAAATCATTTGCACCGCAACGGACTGCGCGCTTCGGTCGTCAACTTAAATATGGATATGGGTGAAAGAATTCCGGTTATCGAACCTCGTTCGGTTGCGCACTTCGATAGAGTTGAAGCCAGCCGGGGTCGAACCGTCGATCGTGCTCATCATTGGCCTTATTGGCTCGCGGGAGCGTGTCTGGCGGGCTTATGCCTCTATCTGTGGGCGACTTCTTCGGCCGGTAAACCTGCGCCGAGGGCGCCGCTGATTCCGGTGATGGCGGCCACCGCCAGAATCGGTGACCTGGATACTTATCTCAGCCAAATCGGCACGGTTACTCCGTTCGCCACGGACACGCTCAAGAGCCGCGTGGCCGGCCAGATCATCAAGATCGATTTTCGCGAGGGCGATGCGGTCAAGGCGGGACAGGTTCTGATCAATATCGACTCCAAGCCTTACGAGGCGCAGCTCCAGCAGTATGAGGGTCAGCTCAATCGCGACCGGGCGCTGCTGGCGAATGCGAAAATCACCTTCGATCGCTATCGCGATCTTTACCGCCAGGGCGTCATCGCGCGTCAGGACCTCGACAACCAGCAAACCCTCTACAACCAGGCTATTGGCACTGTAGACAACGACCAAGGCTTGATTGCCGGCGTCAAGGTCAATCTTGGTTACTGCGAAATAACCGCAGCGATCACCGGCCGCATCGGATTGCGCCTCGTTGATCTGGGCAACTACGTGCAGGCGACAGACAGCCTGGTTGTCATCACCCAGTTGCAGCCGATCTCGGTGATTTTCAGCATCAACGAAGATTACATCCCGCAGATAGCCGCGGACATGAAGGCACACGGGCAATTGCCGGTGGAAGCCTGGAATCGCGATATGAGCAAGCAGATCGCGACCGGGTTTCTGCTCACCTTCGACAATCAGATCGATCAAACCACCGGCACGGTTAAGTTGCGCGCGGAATTCGCCAACAACGATTACGCGCTGTTCCCCAATCAATTCGTCAATGCACGCGTCCTCGTCAGTACCCTTCACCAGGTGTTGCTGATTCCGACCATGGCGCTCCAGAAAACTCCGCAAGGCACTTCCGTGTACCTCGTGCAGCAGAATCAGACGGTAGCGCAGCGCGACGTCAAAGTTACTGCAACGCAGGGCGAAACCACCGCGATCGCGAGCGGCCTGAGTCCCGGTGATGTCGTCGTGACCGACGGCCTCGACAAACTCCAGCCCGGCACCCACGTCAAGGTGCAGGAGGCCGGCGCTCCCGTGCAAAACGCGCGCGAATGAATCTGTCGCGGCCATTCATCCTGCGGCCCATCGCGACTTCATTGCTGATGGCCGCAATACTGCTCGCCGGCGCCTTCGCCTACAAAGAACTCCCGGTGTCGGCCCTGCCCGAAGTCGACTATCCAACTATCCAGGTCGTCACGTTCTATCCGGGCGCCAGTCCCGACGTCATGTCATCTTCGGTGACCGCTCCGCTGGAACGCCAGTTTGGCGAAGTGCCCGGTCTGAATCAGATGACTTCGAGCAGTTCCTTCGGAAGCTCGATCATCACGCTTCAGTTCGATCTCAATCTCAACATCGATGTCGCGGAGCAGGAAGTCCAGGAAGCGATCAATGCGGCCGCCACCTACCTGCCTCCCAATCTTCCGACTCCGCCGGTCTACAGCAAAATAAATCCTGCAGACGCGCCGATTCTCACCCTCGCGTTGACTTCGAGCGAGCTTCCACTCGATCAGGTCGAGGATCTCGCCGACACGCGGTTGTCGGAAAAAATCGCGCAGGTGCCCGGCGTCGGCCTGGTAACTATCAGCGGTGGACAAAAGCCATCAGTCAGAATCCAGGTCAATCCGGTTCAGCTCGGATCTTACGGGCTCACGCTCGAACAGGTGCGCGCTGCCGTAGCAGCGTCGAATATCGATGAAGCGAAGGGCAACTTCGACGGCAAGAACCTCGACTACACCATCAGCGACAACGATCAACTGCTCACCGCGCAGAGCTATCAGCCGCTGATCATCGCCTACCATAACGGCGCGCCGATTCGGCTCTCCGATGTCGCCAAAGTCGTCGATGAGGCCGAGAACGTCAAAGAAGCCGCCTGGATGAACTCGACGCCCGCCGTGATCATGAACGTGCAGCGGCAGCCGGGCGCCAACATCATCGAGACCGTCGATCACATCAAGGCTCTCCTGCCGCGTCTGCAAAGCACGCTGCCCGCGTCGGTCAAGGTGGTACTGCTGACCGACCGCACGGTTACCATTCGCGCTTCTGTGAAAGACGTGGAATTCGAGCTGATGCTGACAATCGCGCTGGTGGTGTTGGTCATCTTCTTGTTCCTGCGCAGTATCTCCGCGACCATCATTCCCAGCGTGGCGGTGCCGCTGTCGCTGGTCGGCACCTTCGGCGTCATGTACCTCCTGGGCTACAGCCTGAACAACCTGACCTTGATGGCGCTCACGATTTCGACCGGCTTCGTGGTTGATGACGCGATCGTGATGATCGAAAATATCTCGCGCTACATCGAGGAAGGCGATTCTCCCCTGCAAGGCGCGCTCAAGGGCGCCGAGCAGATCGGTTTCACGATTCTGTCGCTGACGGTCTCGCTCATCGCCGTGTTGATTCCGCTGCTCTTCATGGGCGACATCGTCGGGCGTCTCTTCCGCCAATTCGCGATCACTCTGGCTGTCACCATTCTGGTATCAGCCGTCGTTTCTCTGACGCTGACTCCAATGATGGCGGCCAAGCTGCTCAGCCGCACGCCGGAAGACCAGAAGACCGAGTTTTATCGGAAGTCCGAGCGCGCGTTTGAAGGCGCGATTGAATTCTACGGCAAGACCCTACGATGGGTCCTGCAGCATCAGTTCGCAACGCTGATGGTCGCGATCGCGACCCTGGTACTGACCGTCTTTCTCTATTGGTACGTGCCCAAAGGTTTCTTCCCGGTGGAAGATACCGGCGTAATCCAGGGCATCTCGCAAGCACCGCAAAACGTCTCATTCGATGCGATGGTCAGACGGCAGCAAGCGCTCGCGAGTGTGATCCTCCAGGACCCCGGCGTCGAAAGCCTCTCTTCCTTTATCGGCGTGGACGGCACCAATACCACCGTCAACAGCGGCAGGATTCTGATCAACCTGAAGCCCCTTGAAGATCGCAAGGCCAGCGTCGAGGAAATTATCGCGCGGCTCCAGCCCAAGCTCGCCGCCGTCGAAGGCATTACGCTCTATCTCCAGCCGGTGCAGGACCTAACCGTCGAAGACCGGGTCAGCCGGACTCAATACCAGTACACCCTGGAAGATCCCGATTCCTCGGAGTTGCAGTATTGGACCGCGAAGCTGGTCGCGAAGTTGCGGACTCTGCCCGCTCTGCGCGATGTCGCAACTGATCAGCAAGATGACGGCCTCGGGGCGCATCTGGTGATCGACCGCGATACCGCGTCGCGCCTGGGTCTCACCTCGACCGAAATCGACAACACGCTGTATGACGCCTTCGGTCAGCGGCAAATTTCGACCATCTTCACCCAACTCAATCAGTATCACGTGGTGATGGAGGTCGATCCAAAATTCCAGCGCGACCCCAAAGCCCTCGACGATATCTATCTCACTTCATCCACCGGTGGGCAAATTCCGCTGAGCGCCTTTACTCACTTCGCGCCCGAAAGTGCGCCGCTGATAGTCAATCATCAGGGCCAGTTTCCGGTCGTGACTATCTCTTTCAATATCGCGAATGGATACTCCCTCGGTGGTGCGGTCGACGCGATCACCGCGATGCAGCGGCAAATCGGCATGCCGATCAGCGTGCAGGGCGCATTTCAGGGAACCGCCGAGGCGTTTCGCGCTTCGCTGACCAATGAGCCGCTATTGATTCTCGCCGCGCTGGTCACCGTCTACATCGTGCTGGGCGTTCTCTATGAGAGTTACATACACCCCATCACGATTCTCTCGACCCTGCCTTCAGCGGGCGTCGGCGCGATTCTCGCTCTGATGGTCTGCGGCAACGACCTCAATGTGATCGCACTCATCGGCATCATCCTGCTCATCGGCATCGTGAAAAAGAACGCCATCATGATGATCGATTTCGCCCTCGAAGCGCAGCGCGAACACGGCAAGAGCGCCCTGGATGCCATCTACGAGGCCTGCCTGCTCCGCTTCAGGCCCATCATGATGACCACCATGGCGGCGCTGCTGGGCGGTCTTCCACTCGCGCTCGGCACCGGGACCGGAGCCGAGCTTCGCCGGCCTCTCGGCATCGCCATCGTCGGCGGCTTGCTCCTGAGCCAGGTGCTCACGCTCTACACTACTCCGGTGATCTTTCTGTACTTCGATCGGCTCGCACCTGAATCCGAGAAAGTGCATATCGAAGATGAATCTCTCGAGGCGGGGGCACAGCCGACGTGACCTTCTGCGAGACTTTCGTCAGGAACTCGGTCGGCACCACGTTGTTAACCATCGCGATCGTGCTGGGCGGCTTAGTCGCGTTCCGCAACTTGCCTGTCGCTCCCCTACCCGCCGTCGACTTTCCCACTATCCAGGTTACGGCGCAGCTTCCCGGCGCCAGTCCCGAAACCATGGCAAGCTCGGTAGCGACTCCGCTCGAACGCCAGTTCGGCCATATCGCGTCTCTGACTGAAATGACCTCCACCAGCTACATCGGGCAAACCAACATCGTGCTCCAGTTCGACCTGGACCGGAACATCGATGCCGCCGGACGCGACGTGCAGGCGGCTATCAATGCCGCCAACAGTTTTTTGCCGTCCAACCTGCCGTCGAAGCCGACGTATCGGAAAGTCAATCCGTCCGATCCACCGGTCTTGATCATCGCGCTGACCTCGAAGACCAAGAACCCCGGCGAGTTGTACGACGCTGCCGATTCGATCCTCGAGCAGCGTCTCTCGCAGATCTCCGGCGTCGGCCAGGTGATCGTCGGCGGAGGCGCGCTGCCCGCCGTCCGCGTCGAGCTAAATCCCGCGCAGCTCAAGAATATGGGCATCAGCCTGGAGCAAGTGCGCACGGTTCTGGCATCAGCGAATAGCAATCTACCCAAGGGCGAATTTGCCGATGACAACAATTCATGGTCGATCAGCACGACTGACCAGCTTCTCAAGGCCGATCAGTATCAGCCGCTGATCGTCGGCTATCACAACGGCACCGCCGTGCGGCTCTCGGACGTCGCCGACGTAGTCGACGACGTGCAAAACGTGCGCGCTTCCGGCTACGTGGATCTGAATCGCGCGATTCTCGTCATCATATGGCGCCAGCCCAACGCCAACGTCATCGACACCGTCGATCGCGTCTACGCGGCGCTGCCCTCGCTGCAGGCCTCCATTCCCGCATCGATAAATCTGAGGGTGGTTCTCGACCGCACCACCAGCATCCGTGCCTCGGTCAAGGATGTCGAAGGCACTCTGCTGATTTCGATTTGCCTGGTGGTGATGGTGGTGTTCCTGTTTCTGCGCAACCTGCGCGCGACCGCGATTCCCGGCGTTGCCGTTCCGGTCTCCCTGATCGGCACCTTTGGCGTGATGTACCTGTTCGGATTCAGCGTCGACAATCTCTCGTTGATGGCGCTGACCATCTCGACCGGCTTCGTAGTTGACGATGCGATCGTGGTGACGGAGAACGTCACCCGTTACCTGGAACAAGGCTACTCGCCATACCGCGCCGCGATCCTGGGAACGCGCGAGATCGGCTTCGCGGTGGTCTCGATTAGCATCTCGCTGGTCGCGGTGTTCATTCCACTTCTGATGATGGGCGGAATCGTCGGCCGTCTGTTCCGTGAATTCGCGGTCACGCTTGCGGCCGCGGTCGTGGTCTCGATGGTGGTATCGCTGACCACCACGCCGATGATGTGCGCGAAGCTCCTGCGCCATGAACAGGAACGCAATCCCGGCAGATTCGATCGTATCGCCGAAGGCGGCTTCAACTGGATGCACCGCCGCTATGAGCAAAGCCTCAAGTGGGTGCTCAACCATTCGCCTGTGATTCTCGCGGTGGCCATCGGAACTGTCGCTCTTAACGTTTACTTATTCTACGAAATTCCCAAGGGCTTTTTCCCCGAGCAGGACGCGGGCCGGCTGGTCGGCGCGGTGATCGCCGATCAGGACACGTCATATCAGGCGATGAACCGCCGGCTGCTCAAGTTGGTCAAGATGGTGCTGTCGGACCAGGACGTGAGCAACGTGATCACTCTGACCGGTACCAATGCGGCCACCAATAGCGGGACCATGTACGTCAGTCTCAAGCCCCTCAACCAACGCAAGTTCAGTGCTCAGCAGGTAATCGCAAGAATCCGCAAGAAAGTCAGTAACTACGCCGGGCTGAGTCTCTATCTTCAGGCGCAGCAGGATCTGCGTATCGGTGGGCGATCGTCCAATGCGGAATATCAATACACTCTGACGAGCGACGACCTCGGCTTGCTAATGGAATGGGCGCCCAAGTTACTCGTAAGGCTTCGCGCGATTACCCAGCTCACTGACGTCAGCAGCGATCAGCAGAACGCGGGCCTCGCCGCCGATCTCACGATCGATCACGACAGCGCCGCGCGCTTTGGACTCTCGACCCAACTCATCGATGACACGCTCTACGATGCGTTCGGGCAGCGCGAAGTCTCCACCATGTACACCCCGTTGAACCAGTACTACGTGGTGATGGAGGTCGCACCGCAGTTCTGGCAGGACCCTGAAACCCTCGACGTGATTCATCTGAGCCCGAACCTCTCCGGTACTCAACTGGCTGGCGCAGGGGCCGCCGGCCAAACCGGAATTGCTTCGGCCTCCAGCGCAGCCGGTTCCAACAGCAGCGTTCCGCCGAGCACGCTGCCACCTGTCACCGGCTCGCAAGTTCCGGGCGTAGCGACCACCAATGGATCGAGCTCTGAAAGTCTGGCCAACATCGGCAGCCAGATTTCTGGCACCCAGACCACCACCGGCTCCAGCACCGCGCCGGTTCCAACCGGCTCAGTCGATGCCGGCATCGCCAGTACCGACACCTCGATGACTCAGTCGGGTTCTTCAAGCTCCAGCGCAATCGGTGCGACGACAACCGCCGCTCCCAACAACACAGCTCCGGTCATAGTCGCCGGCGCGACTCCTCCGTCAAATCCGGGCTTCACCGTAATCGGCGCCACTAACACCAGCCCCAGCTCGCCTGCCAGCACCGCGGTCCTGACTACGGCCAGCGTTGCGCACGGTATGGTGCCGATAGGCGCCATCAGTCGCTACACGTCGTCGACCACGCCTTTGACGGTCAATCATCAGGGCCAATTTCCCGCCGTCACCATGTCGTTCAATCTCGCGTCGGGAGTCGCGCTCGGCGACGCCGTCGGGCTGATTAATCAGGCGGAACAGGACATCCATCTTCCTGCTCCCATCCATGGAACTTTCGCGGGAACCGCGCAAGCCTTTCAGGCGTCTCTGGCCAACGAGCCGATGCTGATAGCGGCCGCGCTCCTCAGCGTCTACATCGTGCTGGGAATTCTCTATGAAAGTTATGTGCACCCGATCACGATTCTCTCGACCTTGCCATCGGCAGGTATCGGAGCGCTGCTAGCGCTGCAACTGTGTCATATCGACCTCAGCGTAATCGCGCTGATCGGCATCATCCTGCTGATAGGCATCGTGAAGAAGAATGCGATCCTCATGATCGACTTCGCGCTGGAAGCCGAGCGCAAGCAGGGCAAGTCGTCGGAGGACGCGATCTACCAAGCGTGCGTGCTGCGGTTTCGCCCGATCATGATGACCACGATGGCTGCGCTGCTCGGCGGGCTGCCTCTCGCCCTCGGCACCGGCTACGGCTCCGAACTACGCCGCCCGCTCGGCGTCACGATCGTCGGCGGACTTATCGTAAGCCAGATGCTCACGCTCTACACGACCCCGGTGATCTATCTCTACCTGGATCGCTTGCGCCTATGGGGCCTGGGGCTGATCAAGCGGCGTCCCCAAGCCGGATCCCTTCCCACCACGGCAGAGACCTGACGCCGCGTCGCGACCTGGTTCAACTAACCGTGGCCGTGCTCATGGTCATCGTGATGCTCGCATGATAGCTGCCGCAGCCGGTGAGGCTCGCGCAGCGGTTCACAGCCGATTTAGAAACTGTGAAGGAAACGAAGCTCTAGGGCTGGAAAACAGCGGACGAAACCGCTCTGCTTCGGGCGGTTACGCCAACCCTGCTTCGTGAGGCTTACTTGACTGACGCCGAGCACTCAGCGAGTGATCTTCTATGGGCGAGCTGCTCACGCTACCTAAGGCACATCTGCATGTGCATCTGGAGGGCTCGATCCGGGCCCGTACGCTTTCCGAGATAGCCCACCGACATCGGCTTGAGCTGCCGGCGTGCGCCGAGCACGGATATCGCTTTCGCGATTTCGCCGACTTCAATCTGCAATATCGAGCGATTCGATCGTGTTTGCAGGATGCACAGGACTTCCGGCGCGTCGCTTTCGAGCTGTGTCAGGACGAGGCAGTACAGGGCGTACGCTATGCGGAGGTCACCTTCACGCTGGGAGCCCACGGCCCGAGACTCGGCAATTGGGACATGCCGCTGGAGTCCGTGTTGGAAGGCTTTGCCAAGGGCGAGCAGGCATTTGGCATCAAGTGCCGAGTGATTGTTGATCACGGGCGCAGCAAACCGCGGGAACTCGCCTGGCAGGCGTTGCACACGGCTCTGCGCTACCGCGACCTGGGAGTGGTGGGGTTTGGACTCGGTGGCGATGAAAAGTATCCGCCCGAACAGTTCGCAGAGGTTTTTCATGCCGCGGTAGATGGCGGATTGCACTCCGTGCCGCATGCCGGAGAGACCCACGGTCCCGAGAGCATCCGCGGTGCCATACACGCGCTGCGTGCCGAGCGAATCGGCCACGGCATAAGCGTCCTGGACGACGAGATGCTGGTAGTTGAATTAAAGGCGCGCGGCATAGCGCTCGAAGTCTGTCTGACATCGAACGTCGCGATTCCCGCCCGGGTGCCGTCGATTGACCGTCATCCCCTGCCGGACCTGCTGGCTGCCGGATTGACGGTTACCATCAATGCGGACACCCCGGCGATCTTCGCCGCACCGATTGCTTCCGAGTACCAGCTGGCCCGCGATACCTTTGGCCTGGACGATACCGCGCTCGCCGGACTCGCGCAGGCGAGCGTCACTGCTTCATTCGCTGATGCCAACACCAAGACTTCGCTGCGACAGGCTATCGACCGCTGGCTGGGCGAGACGCAAGATCCCGGGCGCTAAATTGCAACGCCCTGTTCGCGCAGGAACACGATGAGTCGGCTTACCGGGATCGCAGTCAGAAAATTGTAGCTGCCGGAGATTCGTTCGGCGAAACGGAGCACCCCGTCGCCTTCGAATCCGCCGGCACAACTCAGCACCGGGTATAGGGCGATGTAGTCCTGAATTTCACGATCGGTCAGGGAGCGAAACGTGATTCGCGAGACCTCGACCGCGGAGAGGATCTTTCCGGTCTCTGGCCGCAGCACTACCAGCGAGGTCACGAATTCCAGGTCGCCGCCGGACAGTTCTCTGAGAAACTCGGCGGCCTCCTTTAAGTCGCGGGGTTTTTCGTAGGTTCTGCCGTCCTTGGTCACCACCGCATCGCCCGAAACGATCACCGCATCGCGAATCTCTTCGGCCACTTTGTAAGCCTTGGCTTCGGCCAGTTTGCGGGTCAGCGCGACCGGGTCGAAGTCTCTTATCGCTTTTTCGTCAACCGCGCTCGGACGCACTTCATAACGTACCCCGATCAGATCGAGCGCGCGCCTGCGCGACCGCGACTCCGACGCGAGTACGATTCTCATCGCGCGATTTACACGCGCGCCCAGCCCGAGCCTTCATGTCCGAAGTGAAAAATCTCGGGATGGAGGATTTCGGCCAGAATTTCCAGCGACTCGACGATGCGCGGTCCCGGACGATTGAAGTACTGATTGCCGTCGGCGAGGAACACTTTGTGGTCCCGGACGGCACGGAGCGCGTTCCAGAGCGGAGTACCGCTCAACGCGGGTAGTTCGCGCCGCGAGCGCTCCATCGGAAATCCGCACGGGGAGACCATGATCACCTCCGGGTCCCGAGCGGCAAGTTCCTCGATCTTCATCCACGGCGAATGCTCTCCGGCCCGGCCGAAGAGATTCGTGCCACCCGCCATCCCAACCAATTCCGGCATCCAGTTGCCCGCCGACATCATCGGCTCGATCCACTCGATACACGCGAACGTCGGTCGCGTCTTGGCCACCCGCGCGCGCTCGGCAACCGCATTCATTCGAGCCCGGAGAGCCGCGACTGTATGCTCGCCGCGTTCTCGCACACCCAACGCTATCGCCACCCGCGTCATATCCGCGAACACGTCCGCGAGCGCGTAGGGCCTGAGCGACACGATATGCGGGCGCGCACCGAGCCACTCGGCCACCGCCGCCTCGACGTCGCTTTCGTTAACCGCGCAGACTTCACATTGCGATTGCGTGACGATCACGTCGGGCCGGAGCTCGCGCAGTCGAGCCGCGTCTACTCGATAAACCGAGAGCGCCTCCCCGACGATTCGCTTCACCTGTTCGTCGATCTCGGCGCTCGTGCCTTCCACCGCGATTTTCGGCTCGGTCAGCGCGGGCAGCTGCTCGACACCGGCAGGAAAATCGCATTCGTGGGAACGCCCCACCAATTCGCGGCCGAAGCCAAGCGCACAGACGATCTCGGTGGCACTCGGCAGCAAGGTCACAATTCTATGCATCCGGTGGACTCCGTCGCTATTTGACGGTGTAGTTGCACGACTCGATTTCACTCAAGCCGCGACTGCTGCTCACTTGTTTCAGGCTCACGGCACCTTCGCGGACTCCGGGCGCTACCACCTCGGCCACGAAATACTCGCTCTCCGGTCGTGTCTCGAACTCGATGCGACTGGAAGCATCACTCGATGCATAGCACGTGACCATGCCCGGTTGTTCAACAAAGGGGTAGTAGCCGCCCGACACGATCGCGATGGTTGCGTGGCCGCAGGTTATGTCCGGGTCCAAGGTCGCCGAAAGCGGATCGGATTGCCGATAGACGTAGATCACCGCGTGGTTACTCGTCAGCTGCATGCGTTGGAAGGGAGTTCCCGGCGCGAAACATCCCAGGCAAGCGATCGCTAGCGCCGCAAAAGTCAGCCGTTTGGATGAGCGTCCCGCCAGCATCGCAACCGGCTCGGGATTTTATTCTTTGCCGCCGATCGGGCAAATCGTTTTCACTCTGAAAAATAAAAGAAACGGCCCGCGCGAGGCGAGCCGCCAAATCCACTTCATCCAAAGCCTTTGGTCACAATACATGAAAATCGTCCACATTGACAACGATTAGAATGGCCTCGATGCTCGTCGTGCAGGGGAGCGGCGCGATGAGTTCACCAGTACAGGCGGTCGGGCTTGATTTCGGCACGACCAACAGCGCGATCGCGATCATCGGAAGCAACGGCGCACCACGGCTCGCGCGCTTCCGGAACGCGGCGGTCGATGCTTACGATGCGGAAACCTTTCGATCGATTCTGTTTTTCGAGGCAACCGAAGAGACCGGCGGAACCGAATCCGCACTGTCGGTTGGCAATGAGGCGATTCGCCGCTACCTGGCCGCGGCCGGGAACGGTCGGCTGATTCAGTCGCTCAAGTCATTCCTCGCGGTACGCAGCTTCGAATCCACCGATATCATGGGCGAAGATTATTCGCTGGGCGATCTGATCGCTCCAATTCTCGTCGATCTGCGCAACGCCGCGGAAGCGCAGTTCGGACCGCTGCCGGCGCGGGTGGTAGTCGGAAGGCCGGTGCACTTTTCGGACGCGCGTACCGACGACGACGACGGGTTCGCCCAGGCGCGCCTAGACGTTGCGGTTCGGCGTGCGGGATGGGACGACATAATTTTCGAGTACGAACCGGTCGCCGCGGCCTATGACTACGCGAGCAGAATCACGCGCGACCAGCTTGTCCTGATCGGAGACTTCGGCGGCGGAACCAGCGACTTCTCGATTCTCCGACTCAGACCACCCGGCGCCGCGCGGGACCCACGCTACGAGATTCTCGGCAACGACGGTGTCGCCACCGCCGGGGACGCCTTCGATGGACGGATGATGCATCATGTCGTCGCGCCGGCGCTCGGCCGCGGGTCGCGGCACCGGTCGCCCTACGGGATGGTTCTGCCGGTGCCAACCTGGCCATACTCCAAGCTGGAGCGCTGGCATCACCTGTCGCTGCTGAAAAACCCGTCCACTCTCTCTCGCCTGCGCGCGCTGCAGCGCGACGCAATCGAGCCGGCGAAAATAGCGGCGTTGCTGCATGTGGTGGACAGCGACCTCGGCTACTACCTGTTTCGCTCGGTCGAGAAAACCAAGGTTGAGCTGTCAGCGTCAGAGTCGACGGAGTTCGCCTTTTCCGATCCACCGACGGAAATCAGCCGGGTCGTGGGACGGCGGGAATTCGAGGTGTGGGTTGCGTCTCAACTGCTGGAAATCGAACGCTGCGTCGCTCGCCTGATGACGGCAGCGGCTCTTTCTCCAGAGCAGATCGACAGTGTGTTCCTGACCGGAGGTTCCTCGTTCGTGCCCGCGGTGCGCAGAATTTTCAGTCTTCGATTCGGTGCAGAGAAGATTCAGCTGGGCAATGAGTTCACCTCGGTGGCACGCGGCCTCGCTCTGCGCGCCCTGCAATTGGGCTAGCGCCACGCCACCGCCGCGCTCTCCTCGTTGTTGCGGACCGTCCGCTCAGGTTGTCAACTGGTAGAGCGAGACAGCGACAGACATCGCTTCTTCACAGTCCGGGCTCGAGCTAAACGACGGCGCGCGGGTATTCCTTGCTTAAATCCGGAAGATCGAGGCCGAGCTGCTCGCAGCGTTTCTCGATCATCGCAAGAAACAGGTCGGCGAGTTCCTGGTTGTCGCGGCTTTTCAATCCGTAGCGGAGGCAATCATAGGTGAAACCGCTCCCGGGGGGTCCGAAGAAATTGACCGCGCGCGGGAGCCATTCGCGCAGCGCCGCGTTGACGCTTTCGGGGCCGAAGCGGGCGACCGCGCGCCCGAGCTGTTCGGTCGCGAATACATCGTGGTCGGCTTCCTCTTCGAGAATTATTTCGGCCGCTTCGGCGTGCGGCGCGTAGCTGGAGTCGCGATAGTTCACGCCGATCATAACCAGCCCGGTGACGTCGAGCGCGATCGATGCCATGAGCAGGTCGAGCTCGCCTTCCGCCTCCTGTGCGAAATACATCGGGGCTTCGAAAGACGGCGACTTGACCAGCATCGTCATCGTACGATCGGCCTGCTTCTCGCTGATGCCCAGCACGTCGAGTAGGCGATAGATCAAGCGCGCGTGCTTGTGTTCCTCGTGATAGTTCTTCTCGATCACCTGGCGCAGGGTCGGATTGTCGACGGTCTGGAGTGCGCGATGGTAGCCAAGCGCCGTGAGCTTCTCCGCCATGGCATGTGCGGCGAGCAGCCGGGTCAGGACCCGTCGGTAGTTCGGATCGATCCGGGCGACATCGCTGGCGTGCAACGATCGCGGTGCAAACTCACGCCTGGTCGGCATGTTCCATACTTCAGTGAGTGTGCCGGGCCGGCAAGATCACGGTGGCCGAACCCGGCGTGGTTTTCTCGCCCTTGGCGTTTTCCAGCCAGATCTCGCAATCGACCAGGTGCTGATCCTTGTCATGGTACTTCTTGATGACCCTGCCGCGGCACACCACCTTCGCGCCGGGCTGATCCATCCCGCGATACTGCACCGACAGCTTCCGCAGCCAACCCTCGGGTCCCGCAAAATCGGTCATGAGCTGGGCGAGAAAGCCGTTCTTGAGCGCGCCGTGCAGAATGACCCCGGGCAGCTTGTTGGCCAGCGCGAAATCCTTGTCGTAGTGGATCTGGTAGAAGTCGCCCGAGGCACCGGCATACTTCACGAGTTGCTGGGTAGTCGGATTTTTCTCCAGCGGTCCGATCTCGGTTCCGACTTCGACGTCATCGAAATAGATCTGGTGGGCCATGGTTTGCTAAAGCCTCCTCGCGGCTAGTACCGAATGCCGGTTGAGCGCTGCGTCGCGCACAGTTCGCCGAACTGGTTGGTGTAGGTCGTTTCCATGGTGATGAATACCATCGCACCGAGCCGTCCCTCAGATTCGCGCAGGTCGGCAAGCCTGGTCTGGACGGTGATTCGATCGCCGGCGCGAATCGGGTGGAAGTATTCCCAATCCGAACCGCCATCGAGACCGCGGAACGAGGTTCCCAGCGCGCCGATGCGGACGTCCGGGATTGGCGAGCCCATCGACCGGCAAAAGGTGGGTGGCGCGATAATTCCACCGAAGCGGGATGCGCGGGCGCGATGCTCATCGTTAAACAGGGGATTCGAATCTCCTATCGCCTCCGCAAACCGGCGAATGGCACCGCGTTCGACCTCGTAAGTGCGCGGTTCTCCGGACCTGCCCACCTGCTTGAGTGACTCTTCGTCGAGAATTTTGTTGGCCATCAGCTTGAGATCCTTACTCGTGGAATGACTTCTCCTTATTACCACAGCAGCGCGGAGCCGTTAATCGAATTGGCCAAGAGTACCGGCGTGGGCCTATGATCGGGAAGCACCCGCTGCCTCAAGGAGGTGGTTTGCGATGGCCAAATTGAGCGATGTGGAAGTAACCGAACAGCTGAAAGCGCTGCCCGGATGGGAGCGGCACGAGGACTCGATCCGCAAGCTGTTTCGCTTCAAGGAATTCATGGATGGAATCAAATTCCTGAACCGGGTTGCGGAAAAAGCCGAAGCCGCCGACCATCACCCCGACGTGACCATCAACTACACGCGCGTGACGATGACCTGCTCGACCCACGACCAGGGCGGCATCACGGAAAAGGATTTCAAGCTGGCGAAGGAAATAGAACAGGAAGCCAAGAAAGCTTAAGCGATTCCCCGGGTTACCGCGCATTCACGGATTTCCGGGTGGGGCACAGGTTCCAATCCGCGTGCCTGCCCAATCCGCGGGGACTCGCTCATGACTTCCTCGGCACGAAGTGCTGGGTGCCCTCGCCGGCGTGGTTGATCTCGCGGACCAGGTCGGCGAGGTCTTCTGGGTTGGCCACGAAGTCGATGTCCGAGGTGTCCACGACCAGCAGCGGCGCCTCGTCGTAGTAAAAGAAGAAATCGCGATACGCGGCCGAGACGCGCTCCAGGTACTCGAAGCTGATGTCGCGTTCGAAATCGCGGTTGCGCTTGCGCAGACGCTCGGCCAACACTTCGACCCGTGCGCGCACGTAGACCACCAGGTCCGGCTTCGCCATCTCCGCGTTGAGCAGCTGATAGACGCCCTCGTAGAGCTTCAGCTCGTCGGGAGCGAGGTTCAAGGTCGCGAAAATCCGATCCTTGGCGAACAGGTAGTCCGCGACGGTCATCTGTGAGAACAGATCCTGCTGGGAAAGTTCCCGCTGCTGGTTGTAGCGGGTCAGGAGGAAGTAGAGCTGCGCCGGAAAAGAGTACTTGTCGGGGTCTTCGTAAAACCGCGAGATAAATGGATTGTTGTCGGAATCTTCCAGCACCAGACGCGCGTTGAGCTCCTGGCCGAGCGCCTGGGCGAGCGTGGTTTTCCCCACCCCGATAGGCCCTTCGACGGCCAGGTAGCTGCGTCGGCGCAGAACGATTGGCTTCTGTTTCGGCGGCTGTGCGCTGCCGAGCCGCAGGGACCCCGTCCTTCCGGAGCGGCGGGGCTTTCTGCGGCTAGCCCTTGCGATGGCGCTTGGCCTCGTCGCGCAGCTTCTTCACGTCGGCGTCGGGTGCACCCGCTCGTTCCTCTAGGTCGGCGGCGGTATCGTAGTCGGGCGGCGTGCGCCGCAGGTAGACCTGCGCGAGTTCCAGGTTGGCGCTCTTGTTGTCGGGATCGACGGTGAGCACGTCGTTGAGAAGCTTGAAGGTCGCATCCGGCATACCGCCATCCTTGGCGGCTTCGTTGGCGGAGTGCAGCACTGCATCGGCACCCGGGTCCAGGGTATGTGCCTGGCTGGCCTCGGCCATCAGCATGTAGCCGCGGATGGCCTCCTCGTAGCTCTTGATCGCGTCCTGGTACTTTTTGTCCTTAACCTGCTGGTCGGCTTGCTGCACAATGATGGGAATGGCCTGCTTGATGTAACCGATGGTCTTGTCGCGCAGGTACTTGCTCTTGCTGGCCATCAAAGCGTCCTTGAGCGCGCGCATGCCGCCTTCGGCATCGCCGGACTTAACCTGATCGACGGCCTTGTTGGCGTTGTTGACCATCTCCTGGATCGCGCGGTACATCCGCGCTTTTTGCATGATCTTTTGATCGCTCGGGTCCAGCGCCGATGCGGCTTCGTACTCCTTGGCCGCGCCGTCCTGATCGCCGAGGAATTCGTCGATGTGCGCGAGCGATTTGTGCGCATCGACATTGTTGGGGTCGGCCTGAATCGCGAGTTGGAGTTCCTTCTGAGCCCCTTCCAGGTCGCGCTTCTCGAAGAGATCTTCGGCCTTGTACAGATGTTTCTTGGTTTCGGATTGGCAGCCGCCGAGCAACGGTATCGCAAACAATATCGGGATGATCAGCGCATGCGCGATCGCTCTTCGCATCTGGGCTCTTCCTTATTTGGGTTTGGCGGGTCGCCGCCCGATGAGTTTTCGGGCAAGCTCAAGGAATTGTCAAGGCAAACTACCGCGTCCGCGCAATAGCAGAAGCACCCGCACGTAGCCCGGTGAGCGAAGCGCGCTTTAAACCCTGTGACCTTGGACGCCCGCGAGGAATCCTACACCGGAGCTCAGTCAGCGGACATGGGAAGCGGGAAGTGAACCCGCTCTTTAGCTACGCTCAGCAGTTCGACCTGGGCACCGCGATCGGCGAAGGCCCCGATAATCTCCTCGACCAGCCACTCGGGGGACGATGCGCTTGCGGTAAGGCCGAGCGCCTTCACCCCTTCAAGCATGGTGGGTTCGACGTCGGCCATGGAGTCGACCAGGAATGCGCGGGCGCCGCGCTGGCGCGCAACTTCGACCAGCCGATTGGCGTTCGAGCTTTGGCGGGAGCCGACCACCAGCACCACGTCGCTGACCGCGACCAGCTCCTTGACCGCGTTCTGACGGTTCTGGGTCGCGTAGCAGATATCGTCGGTCTTGGGCGTCAGTAGCGCCGGGAATCGCTCCTTCAGCGTGTCCATGATGTCGCGAGTGTCGTCGACGCTGAGCGTCGTCTGGGTTACCGCGGCGATGCGTTCCGGGTCCGAAACTTCGAGCGCCCGCGCTTCCTCGACGCGGCCCACCAGCACCACTTTGCCGGGCGCGACTCCGAGCGTGCCCTTCACTTCTTCATGACCAGCGTGCCCGACCAAAATTACGGTGCGACCCTCGTTGGCGTAACGCTCAACTTCGAGATGAACCTTCGTGACCAACGGACAGGTCGCGTCGATTACCCGCAGGCTGCGATCCTTCGCGCGATCCCATTCACTGGGCGCCACGCCGTGGGCACTGAAGATCACGCGCTGTCCCTCGGGCACCTGGTCCAGACTCTCGACAAATATGGCTCCTTCCTTCTCCAGCGCTTCGAGCACGAAACGGTTGTGTACAATCTGATGGCGTACGTAGAGCGGGCGGCCATAGGCGCGCAACGCGCTGCGCACGGCCTCGACCGCGCGGTCCACGCCCGCGCAAAAGCCGCGCGGCTCGGCGAGAATGATCTTCTCGATTGAGCTCTGGTCGGGAGACATCGATTCAAAATATCCAGCCCTGTCCGCTCGGTCAACTCAACCACCGTAAGCGGGGCGCGGTATGGTCATCACTCCCCCGAGAGATCCCGAGCGGCGGGCTGCGATAAGCTGACGTCGCGCCTGCTCAGCGAACCTACATCAATTTCAACTCTCGAGTTCTGAATCCGGTCTAACCCGCTCGCGGTGCAACGCGATGGCGCCCCGCGGCCAGGCGCCCACCCGCGAGTGGCGCGTCGTCGCACCGCAAGTACCCGACTATCCCCGGGGGAATCACTATCTCTCCGCCGCGCTCCCTATCGAGGGTTACCTCGATGAATCCCCGGGGCGTCGGTACTGCACCCTCGAGGTGGCTTAGAGAACCGAACCACGGCGCGATCTCAGCTTCGGCGTAGCCGGGCTTTCGCGGTCTGACACCCAGCACGTGGGTGGTCAGGTCGTAGGTGGGCGTCGCCGACCACGCGTGGCAGCGGCTGCCAGTGCCGGGGCGCGCTTCCCAGTACTCCTCGAAGACGGTGTTGCCGCGTTCGATCTGCGGCCACCATTCGAGGCATCGCGATTGCACAAGATCGCGCCGACCGGCGCGAACCATCGCGTCATGTAACAGATGGGAGAAGAACGGTTGTGCCATTACTACGCTCTGCTCGGGATCGAACCTCACGTGGTCGGCGGGGTTCATTTCGTTGCGCACGTAAGCCATCAGGTTGTCCGAAATAGTAGGTGTCAACACCAGCCGGGATTCATCGAGCACGTAATCGAACATCCGCTTCCAGCGCTCTGGGGGAGCACATCCGCCAACGATCGCGGCAGCGTTGGTCTGCTGGCTCACGCGGCGGCGCGCGCCACGCGAATCGGCCGCGTCGACGTACACGCCGCTGGCCTCATCCCACAGCAGCTCGAAGGCGGTGCGCGTCCGCTCTGCGCGCGAGATCGCATCTACGGCCGCATCCGGCCTGTCGAGCGCGGCGTACGCGAGTGAGGCGAAATCGTCGAGCGCCGCGGCGTAGAGCGCATCGATGGCGCCGATGACCTCGGCCCGCTCGGTCATGGCCCAATCGACGAACATCCATCCGGGCATCGCACGGATGAGTCCGTCGGCGGCGCGATAACGTTCGAAGGCCGCCAGGATGTCCACCGCGACGGGAAACAATTCACGCACCGTGTCGGCATCACCGGAGTATTCGAAATAGCGCGCGAGTGCACGAACCCAGTGCAGCGAGTAGTCGGGGATGGTAGTCGATGCGATCGCGAAGTCTCCCGCCGCAACCATGCCGAGCAGGCCGTCGGCGCGCTGCGAATGCGCGCAGATGCGCAGATGACGACGCACCAGGCGCCAATCGGTATTGGTTACGAAGGTGAGCAGCGAATGGATATAGGAATCGCCGAGCCAGGCACGCTGCTCGCGGCCAGGACAGTCAATGAAAGCGTCGGTGGAGCACAGGTCCAGCGTTCGTGCGCCGACTCGCCAGATTTTGCTCAGGCGAAGATCGTCGCACTCGAACCGTGGCCCCCGGTCACGCGGATAGCGTCGCTCGACGGCGCCGGCCGATTCGATGCGCGCGTCGCCGCGCGCAACCGCCGCCAGATAGCGGAAACCCACGGCTTCAAATGCTTCCACCAGCTCACGGCCGCGTCCGCCCAGCGCATAACGCATCGCGTAAAATCGCGGCGCGACCTCGACCGTGCCGTCGGGGCGAAGGTCCTCGCCCACGTAGACATCGACCACGGACCCGATGGGGCCGCTGACTTCGAGTGACGGCGTCGCCAGCGTCGCTCCGCCGGCATCATAGATGATCATCCGGTCACGACCGCCCGCGCTCGGCGCCGGAAGAGCATCGGCCGGATCGTCCGCCGCATTTTCGGCGACCTCGACTCGTTTAAGTTCCACGAGTTCGATCGGAATCGCCGTCAACGGTGCAATTTCTGCGGCCTCCGGCGCGGTGAACGGCTCCACCGGAATCTGCATACGGTTCCAGGAAAAGGTGCGAGCGGAAAGCTCCGCCGCCCTGGCCCATCCGGAATCGTCGAAATCGGGTTGATTCCATCGCTCGGGAACCTTGCTTCCGTCGAGAATTTCGTTGGGTACCTGCGAAAGCCCGGGCGCCGGCTTCGGATGCTGGCGATAGGGCGCCACGTGGCCTTTCCAGAACTGATCCGACACCACCCCGATTTGCGGAGCCTCGAAAGCGAACGAGCCGAACCCTATCTGAAAGCTCGGCGGAGCGGGAATCCACCAGGGCACCGCAGCGCCGTAGAATCTGACCAGCGCGGCAATCGCGTTACGGCCACTACGCAAGTGCGTGGCCAGATCCAGTTCCAACCAGGCCAACCGGACCGGGTTCGACCGCGCCGGACCGCGGCCCACCTCGCTTCCGTTGACATAGAGGATGAAGCGCGAGTCCGCGGTAACCCGGGCGGGCACCGAATCAGGAACCACGCCGAGCTCAAGGACCCGGCGCAGGTAGCAGAAGCGGTTCCTGATGTCGCGCGAGGGATACGACTCGCCGACCATCTGCCGTTCGCGGTGCAGCGAATCCGCCGCCCAGATCCAGTGCGCGTTCCATACGATCGGCCATTGCGATGCCATCGCGCCGCCGAACCTAATAGGGACGTGCCCCCTTGCCAATAATTTCGCGTGCCACCAGCAGCTTCATGATCTGCGCGGTGCCATCGCCGATCTCCAGCCCGATCACATCGCGCATCCGCTGCTGGTGCGGCAGATCGAGGCTGAAGCCCAGGTGACCGTGCAGCAGGAGGCAATCATGCAGCACTCGCGCGCAGAGCTCGGGAGCGAGCCATTTCGCGCCTGCGGAGATCCACCCGTGCGGCTCGCCGCGGTCGCGAAGCCAGAGCGCCTCGTAACACAGGTGGCGCGCGGCGCGCAGCTCCACCGCCGCCTCGGCGAGTGGAAATGACACGCCCTCGAAGCGCGCGAGCGATCCGCCAAAGGCCTGCCGCTCTGCGACATAGGCACAGGTTTCTTCCACGCTTTGCTCCGCCGCACCGATACACATGAGGCCGATGAGCGCGCGAGAGAAATCAAAGCCCTGCATCACCTGCACGAAGCCTGCGCCTTCGGCGGCGATCCGCGCGGTGGCGGGAACCTGCACCGCGTCGAAAAAAAGCGAGCCGCGCCCGATCGCGCGCGAGCCAAGGTCCTTGAAACGCGTGCGGCTCACGCCCGGCGAGTTAAGGTCGACGTAGAAAGCGCTTACGCCGTGAGCGCCCTGTTCTAGCGAGCCGGTCCGCGCCATCACCAGGGCGGTGGCGGCCGAGGACGAAAATGAAATCGAGGTCTTCTCGCCGTCGATCACGTAATGGTCGCCGTCGCGGCGCGCCTGGAGCTTCACGTGCGCGGCGTCAGAGCCACCCGCCGGCTCGGTTACCGCCAGCGCGCAAAGGAGTTCCCCGCGACAAATCGGGGGCAGATACGCGGCCTTCTGCCGCTGGTCGCCGTTGCGGGAAATGATCGCGCCGACCAACCCGGCGAGCAGGAGAACGTAGGCCGCGTTGAAGTCGCCGCGCGCGATCTCCTCGTGGGCGATTCCCAACGATAGGTAGTCGAGTCCCGCGCCGCCGTACCGAGGGTCGACCATCGAGGCAAGCACGCCCAGCTCGCCGAGCTGGCGCACTAGCGCGGGCGGGAGATCCTCATCCCGATCGCGCGCTGGATAGGCGGGGAGCAGTTCGCGAGTAGCGAATTCGCGCAAGGTCGACTGGAGCAGTTGTTGCTCGGGCGAAAGCTCAAAGTCCACGCTAACGCCTCAGAAGGTAACAACGCTGCGGATTGATTTGCCGTCATGCATAAGGTCGAAGGCCTCGTTGATTCGATCGAGCGGCAGGGTATGCGTGATCAGATCGTCGATGTTGATCCGCCCTTCCATGTACCAGTCGACGATCTTGGGAACGTCGCGCCGCCCGCGGGCGCCACCGAACGCGGTCCCTTTCCAGGTGCGGCCGGTGACTAACTGGAATGGCCGCGTGGCGATCTCCTCTCCGGCCCCGGCCACCCCGATGATCACGCTGGTACCCCATCCGCGCTGACAGCACTCCAGCGCCTGCCGCATCAGCTTGGGGTTGCCCACGCATTCGAACGAGAAATCCGCGCCGCCGCGGGTCAAGTCGATCAGGTGCGCAACCAGATCGCCTTTGAGCTCCGTCGGATTTACGAAATGCGTGGCCCCAAACTTACGCGCCATCGTTTCGCGCGCCGGGTTCACATCGATCGCGACGATCATTGCGGCACCCGCCAGGCGAGCGCCCTGGATCACATTGAGCCCGATTCCGCCGACCCCGAAGACCACCACCCGGTCCCCCGGCTGGACCTTCGCGGTGTTGATAACTGCTCCGAGCCCCGTCGTGACGCCGCATCCGATATAGCAGATCTTGTCGAAGGGGGCGTCTTCACGGACCCTGGCCAGCGCTATTTCGGGCACCACTGTGTAGTTGGCGAAGGTCGAGGTGCCCATGTAGTGATGAATCATCCGCCCCGCTTGGGAGAAGCGGCTGGTTCCGTCTGGCATGAGACCTTTGCCCTGGGTCTCGCGAATCGCGATACAGAGATTGGTTTTGCCCGACAAGCACGCCGGGCAGTTGCGGCATTCGGGAATATACAGGGGAATCACGTGATCGCCCGGCTTGAGGGTGGTCACTCCCGGGCCGGTTTCGACGACCACCCCGGCGCCTTCGTGGCCGAGGATTGCGGGAAACAGCCCTTCGGGATCCTTACCCGAGAGCGTGAACGCATCGGTGTGACAAACGCCGGTCGCCTTTATCTCGACCAGCACCTCGCCTGCCTTGGGTCCATCGAGGTCGACGGTAGTGATTTCCAGCGGGTCGCCCGCTTTAGTCGCTACTGCAGCTCTGACTTTCACCGCTGGACTCCATTCGCCGGCGCCAGTACGACCAAGCCGTCTCTTATGGCCGGGCGATTTTGATCGTTGAGCACCTCGAAGAAAATCCGATCGCCGTCGTGCGCTGGTTCCCGGGCGCAGATGCGCAGCAAGACCTGCGAGGGCATCATCACCATCGCACCGAACCTGCCCGTGATTCTGCTTACCCGCGAGGGATCCCCGCCCGTCTCGGCCGCGACGATTTTCGAGACCGCGAGCGCGAGCATTGCCGTTCCATGAAGGATGATCTCGGGAAGGCCCGCCTGCTGCGCCACGGCGGCATCGGTATGGATCGGATTAAAAATTCGTGCGCATTCGGTATAGATGTGCGCCAGTCCCGCGGCGACCGGGATCGGGATTTCTGAAATCGGCTGGCGACCCATTTCTGACGGCAGCGCCAGCGCAGGTGCAGCCGCCACCGTCCGGTCCGGTCCCGTGACCGCAACATCCCGGTAGATCGATCCGTACCACGACGTGCAGATCGGCGCTCCTGCCGCATCGACGGTTTGCAGCCGGGTCAGCTGATAGGCGCCAGGTTTGCGGCGCTCGATTCCGGCCACCGTCGCGCGCGTCCGCACGCGGGCGGGCGGACGAATCTGGCGATGGATGATCAGATCGTGCGACGCGTGCACACCGCGACGCGCTTCATCCGGGGTAAGCCCCGACTGATCGAACGTCGCGCGCATCGCGACCAATACCGGCCATTCGAAACAGACCGGAAACAACGGATGCGCGACAATTCCCGCGGCCGAAGCGGTGTCCAAATAACAGGGCAGCAAGTCGCCCAGTGCTGCCCCATACGCCATCGTCCAGCGCGCATCGATTTCGCCGGCGAGCCATTCGCCGCTCGTACCGGCCAGCGAGGAATTCAGCGGCATACTTCTCTTGTACTTGCGCCGCCGCGCGGTTGTCCAACCAAGTCGCCGGCAAGAGGGTAACGCCACGGAACGCGTCGTGCGCACGCACCGCCGCCGCGCCAAGAATCCCGTCTTCCGTCCGAGAACGGTCCGACTAATTCGCGGTCGTAAATTCGCCCAGGTCCCGGTTCATGAAGATCTCATCGGTCACCTGGTGGGGAGCACCCACCACGAATTTCACAGGATGCTCGCCCTTCATCTGCATCTGGTAGTCGTAGCGGGTGAAATGATCGATCGCGAACGGCAGCCCGTTACACAGGAGCGGACTCGGACTATCGCAGACGTGAAAGTGTAGGTGCGGCTCGGTCGAATTTCCGGAATTACCGAGCTTGGCGAGACGCTCGCCGGCTCTCACGGAGTCGCCGACTTTCACGCCGATGGTGCTTGGAATCAGATGCGCATAGAACGCGTAGCGGCCCCCGCCGATATCTTCCATCACGTAGTTTCCGCCAATGGTCTCCAGAGTGATCGGCACCGCCATCTTCGCCGCGTTGGGAACGTTCTCCTTGATTCCGTCTTTCACGCCCACGACTTTCCCGTCCGCCACCGCGAGTACCTCCGCACCGTAACAATGATAGCTGCGATTCTCGGATTGGTTTCCGGTGAAGCTGTTGCCATCGGCACCGAGCTGAATCCAATCGACGGCAAACCGCTCCGGCAAGCCGAGATGGTTTGCCAGGGCGACGATGATCCGCCGGTGGATCGAATCGTTGGCCGGACCATTGGGTGTCCACCAGTTCTTGCCCCGCAGCGGAGCCTGAATGACGACCGGCTTGGTCCGAGAGAGGTTCATATCGACGACCACCTTCTGACGCGTCTGCGGTTTTCCTTGCGCTTCGACCGTGAGCTGGTTGGTCCACTTCTCCAGATTCCAATCGTCACGGAACAGAAAAATCACTCCCGCTTCGCTAGGTTTGAGCACTGGCGCTTGCGGCTTCAACGGATTGGCTCCGATGAGTGAAAAGAGGGATTTCAGCTGCTCGAAATTAACGGGATTGGCCTGAGCGGACGAAACCGGCGCCTCCTTCGATTTGGCGTCGGCTTCCGTGATGGCCAGTGAATCGATTTGAATAGTTTGGTCGGTAAAGTTCGCCAGCAAGAATTCATAGGCTACATGCGTTTTGCCGTCGCCATTGAACACTTCCGGCGTGCCGGGGCTCGGCAGCATCAGCAGTCTGAATGGCAACCCCGTCTGCGCCGCAACCACCGATGGCAGCACCATAGCCAAAGCGACTGCGGCGAGCAGTGAGCGCCTCACCTAGGCATGCGCCTTCACAAATTCGATAACCGCCTGATTGAATTCGCGCGGGTACTCCGTGAAGAACTGGTGTGCTCCCGGCAGTTCCTTCACGATCGCACCGGGAATTTTCCCGGCGATCAGCCGCGAATTCGCGGGCGGCACGAGGATGTCATCGGTACCGGTCAGCACCATCGTCGGCACGCGAATCGAGTTCAGCCGCGCACTCGCGTCAAAGCCCATCACCGCCCGCAACTGGCGCTGATATGCAAACGGGGGAATCAGGTATTGGGCGCGGACCTTGTCGTAGCGCTCGATGACGTCGCGGCGATGTGCGATCGCGTTCTCGGTAAAGCCCGAACGAATCTGCAGCTTGCGTTGCTCGGGGTTGGCATTCTCGGCTGCAACCAGCGCCTCGATTACCGGAGCCGCTGCGCCGACCGCTTCTTTGCCGCCACACGTGGTGCATCCGAGAATCAGACAGCTCAGGCGGTCCTGATGGGCGATCGCAAACTCCTGCGCGATCATCCCGCCCATCGAAATTCCCAACAAGGCCACCCGTTCCAGCTTGAGCGCCGCGAGCAGACCTGCTGTGTCTGACGCCATCTGCAAAATCGAATAGGGCGCGTCCGGCTTGTCGGTGCGGCCGGCACCGCGATTGTCGAATACCAGCACCCGGAAATGACGTGAGAACTCCGGGACCTGCTCGTACCAGGCGGTCAGATTGGACCCCAGCCCGCGAATCATCGCGAGCGTCTGCGGTCCGTCGCCATGAATCTCGTAGTAGATCTCGATATCACCGACGCGCTGTCTTGGCATGGTCGGAAAATTTAGCGCCGCAGCCCTCGGCTAGCCAACGCCAATTCGCTTGTGCGAGCGCCCGAAACGGTGCGAATTAAGCGATGGGGTTCGATGACTCGAGGCGAGGCGATCATGGATTCAAAGGAACTTAACGAGATCATTGTCGAACGCAATCTTTCCATACCGCTGAGCGATGGCGCGACTCTCTCGGCCGATCTGTATCGCCCGGCAGGCAAAGGGCCCTTCCCCGCGCTCATGAGCTTTTATCCGTATCACAAGGACGATTTCATCGGCGCGATGAATGAGGCTCCGCGCCGCTACTTCGCCGCGCGCGGCTATGCCCATCTGCTCGTGGATTTTCGCGGTCTGGGCGGCTCCAGCGGCGTGGCCTGGCCGGCAATGGATCGCGGCGAGGCGCGTGACGGGGCCGAGGCGATCGAATGGATCGCTCGGCAACCGTGGTGTGACGGCAATGTCGGAATGTGGGGGCTCTCGTATGGCGGAATTTCCTCGCTCAAAGTCGCCGCGGAAAACCCCCCTCATCTGCGCGCCATCGTTCCCCTGCAGGGCAGCGTCGACATCTATCACGACTACCTCTATCCGGGCGGATGCGCGACATGTCTCGGCGGCTATGGCGCGTGGGGATCGTTCATGCTCGCCATGAACCTGATGCCACCCACCAACGCAGACCGCGAGGGCCGATGGCATTCGGTGTGGAATGAACGACTGGAACACGGCGAGCCCTACGTGTTTCCATGGCCGGATCATCCGGCGCACGACGAGTACTGGCAGGGAAAGGCGGTGGATCCCACAAAGATCAAAGTGCCGACGTTCATCATCGGCGGATGGCGCGACATTTTCCCGGAAGTCATGCCCTCGGTCTTTGCGCGGTTGAAATGCCCGAAAAAACTCTGGATGGGGCCCTGGATGCACACGCTGCCCGCGCTCGCGCCGCACGAACCGCTCGATTACCTGCACGAAATGAAGCGCTGGTTCGATCATTGGCTGCGCGGAGAGAAGAACGGCATTGCGGAGGAGCCGCCGGTGCTGATCAACGTGCAGCGCGCGAATCTCTGGAAGCACGAACGTGAATGGCCGATCGCGCGGGCGCAGAGCCGCGCGATGTACCTTGGCAGCACGGGAACACTCGGCGATGCGGCTGCTCGCGAGGAACAAGGCGAGTCCTATACCTCGAATCCAACGCTCGGCACGGCAGCGGGGCTGTGGGACCCGATGGGCCTTGGCGTCGGCATGCCGCTGGACCAGAACGAAGACGACCTCGCATCGCTCGCTTACACTTCGGAACCGCTGGCGGAAAGCCTGGAAATTTCCGGCGCGCCGCAGGCTACGGTATTCGCCGAAATCAAACGGGGCGACGACGCAAATGTCGTGGTGAAAGTGTGCGACGTGGACCCGGCCGGCACTTCATCGCTTATAACCTCGGGATGGCTGCGCGCAGCGTGCCGCAACTCGGTAGAGCGGCTTGAGCCGGTCGAGGCGGGCGAGGTCTACGAACTCCGCATCCCGCTATGGTCCACCTCCTACCAGGTGCCGAAGGGCAACCGGATTCGGGTGAGTGTCTCTTGCGCCGACTTCCCGCGTCTGTGGCCAACACGCAGCAATCCGGAAATTCGACTGTTCTTCGGCGGCAATCGGGCCAGCGCTATCCGGCTGCCGATCGTACCCGCGCACTCGGAGCCGTTCGAAGCGCCGAAATTACGCCGACCGGAACCCGCGCCGCCGTCGACACTGCGCCCGATTTGGAAGATCGAGCGTAACCTGGTGGCAGGCGAAATCGCCGTCACCACGGGAGAAAAAAACGGCTTCCCGCTCCCACAAGGCGGCGCGATCGAGGTCGATCACACCGCGGTCGCACGCGTGAGCGCCGTCCGGCCCGACGGCGCCAGCGTTGCAGGCAACACCAAGATCCGCGTGAACGCGCCGGTGATCGGCGACGTCGAAGTCGCAACTACCAGCCTGATTTCGCGCAACGGGATGACCCTGGCAGCGCGCATCACGCGCGACGGTGCGGTGGTGTTCGAAAAACGGTGGAGCAAATAGCGGCTCAGGCTGCGAACCGCGAGCGGATTCCTCGCTACTGACAGCCATCGGTTTTCAAACCAGGGCCAGCCGCATCGAGATCCGCTCGAAATGCGTCTTGCCAATCACTGGAGTGGTCGACCGCGGCGATCATCGTTTCCCACGAATTTCAGAAATGAACGCATCGGTGTCGAAGTTTTGGCCAACGGCGCCCCAGACGCGGTGTGTCGGGCTGGGCCTGTCCACTTTCACGGCGATCAGCCGGCCCTGTTCCTCTGAAAACTCGAGCACGGTTCCTGGCCTCAGGCCGAGGCGATCACGCAACGGCTTGGGAATTACTACCTGCCCCCGCGCCCCAACTCTGCTTCTCATTGGCTTCATACTTTTCATCCATGAAATCAAAACTTCAGACTTTCGGCGTGGACAAGTCTGGTCGCTCTCTCGGTCCGCCCCGTGGAGCAAATAGCCGCGCAGGCCTTCATCGAGATTCAGATACCCAGCCGCCTGATCCACCGCCAGAGCGTTGCGCGATCGATATCAAGCGCGCGGGCCGCCTGGGCGCGGTTGCCCTCGCTGGCATCGAGCGCGGCTACTATTCGCGCGCGCACCAGGTCGTCGATCGAGTCTTGCAGCGATCCTTTGAAGGGCAGTTCGCGGCCGAAGATCGGCCGATCCAGCATCAGATCCTCTGGCTGGATGCGGTCGGTAGCACACAGCACGGCGGCTCGCTCGACCACGTTTTCCAGCTCGCGAACATTGCCAGGCCAGCGATGCCTAAGCAGCGCCGCTTCGCTCTCGGGTGAGAACTCGAGTTTGCGGTTTGCTTCTGCGGCATGAATCGACAGAAAGTGGCGCGCGAGCGGAATGATGTCTTCTGCCCGCTCGCGCAGGGAGGGAATTTGCACGGGGATCACGTTGAGGCGAAAGAACAGATCTTCGCGAAAGCGCCCAGCCACAATTTCGTCCTGAATCACCCGGTTGGTCGCCGCGACCATGCGCACATCCACGTGCCGCGTCGCGGTACCTCCCACGCGCAGCACTTCGCCCTCCTGGAGAACACGGAGCAGCTTGGCCTGAAAATCGTCTCCAACCTCCGCGATCTCGTCGAGGAAGAGGGTCCCCCCGTGCGCGCGCTCGAAGCATCCGGCATGCGCACCTACCGCCCCGGTGAACGCTCCCTTCTCGTGGCCGAACAGCTCGCTTTCCAGCACGCCCGGCGCGAAAGCCTTGCAGTTTACGGCAACGAAGGGACCGCCCACCCGATCGCTGTAGTAGTGGAGCATGCGCGCAACCAGTTCCTTGCCGGTACCGCTCTCGCCCTGGATAAGGATGGCTGCGTGGCTGGGTGCGGCGCGTCGCACCAGGTTGATCAGTTCGCGGCTGCGACGGCTCTCGCTGACCATCGATTCGGGCGAGTAGCGACTGGCGGCGACCTGGCGCAAATCGGAGTTCTCGCGACGAAGGCGCGACATCTCCAGGGCGCGCCCTACGGTGGCCCGCAGTTCGTCGTTATCGAAGGGCTTGGTGACATAGTCAAACGCGCCGGCGCGCATCGCGGCGACTGCGGAAGGGACGCTGCCGTAGGCGGTAATAAAGATGACGGGCAACGCCGGATAGTCGCGCTTTACGCGGCGCAGCACTTCCATCCCGTCTACCTCCGACATCTTCCAGTCGGTGACGACCGCGTCGTACGCGCGGTCCCCAAGGAGCGCAATCGCCCGCTCGCCGTCGCTGGAGAAGTCGCATTCGTAGCCGGCCGATCGCAGTGCGGTGGCGATCACTTCGCCCATCCGCTCCTGGTCGTCGACGATCAGAATGCGTGCGTTCATGGCAGCGCCGCGCGTGGCAAGATCACGCTGAACCGGGCCCCGCCCGATGAGCTTTCGCCGAGCCGGATCGAGCCGCCGTGCGCTTCGGTGATTTGCCGCGCGATTGCCAGTCCGAGTCCGACACCGCTCGCCCGGGTGGTGAAAAACGGTTCAAAGATTCTATCGTGGAGAGCCGCAGGAACGCCGGGTCCGGAATCTTCGACCACCAGTTCGACAGTCGAATCTTCCGCGCGACATTCGATCTTGACTTCACCACCTATCGGCGCCGCCTGCGCGGCATTGGTTAGAAGGCCGGCGAGCACCTGTGCGATCAAGTTTGGATCCGCACTCGCGACCGCGCTCCTCGGCGCCTCCCGACGCTCGATGCGGACCTGGCGCGACTCGATTGGCCCGCGAGCCAGCAGTAGTGCCCGATCGAACAATTCGGCGGCCGCCACCGCCTGCGCCGTGAGCCGGGCCGGCCGCGCGAAGGCGAGCAGCGAGTTCACCAGGCTGGCAAGCCGGTCTGCCTCTTCCATCATGAACCGGCAGGAGCGCAGGGTTTCGGCGGCCTCTGATGGTGCGGCCTCCGCCAGGCTTTGTGCGGCGGAACGAATTACCGCGAGCGGGTTTCGCACCTCGTGGGCGATCGCAGCGGCGAGGGTTCCCAGGGCTGCGAGCTTTTCCGACTGCAAGAGACGCTCGCGGGATGCGGCGAGTTCCCTCATTTGCGCACCGATGAGATCGGCGGAAGTCCGCGCGCGCTGGCGGTCGTCGAGGGTTTTACCGAGCATGAACCCCAGCACCGCGAACCATGCTCCAAACCAGGCAACCACAGGCCACATCACGTCATGGCCATGGGAAGTCAGGTTTACACCGAGCCGCCTCAGGATGAGCGCATCGGCTAGCGCGACGGCCGCGCCGAGCGCGGCGCCCCACCAGTGCAGTTGCGACTTGAGGTTGATGCGGGTATTGGCGGACTCAGCCGCCGCTCCCGCTGAAGGCATCGCTAGTCCTTCTGCCGGAGCGTCTAGACCCGCACTCATGCTGGCAATTCTCTTCGCCTGCGCATCCACACGCAATCCATCGGATGCCACGCAAGATCGATTGCAAGAATCGTGAGCGACCCCGACCCGACGACTTTCCCGTCCGCCCGCTCCGAAACCGTTGAGACCTGCAACGCCGTTGAGTTTCGCAACGCAGAAGCGCACGCGGCGGTCGCATCTGGGCGCCCTCCGAGGCGGCACAGAGCTTGAAAGAACAATGTGCCGTACTGCAGCAAATCGAAAGGAGTCTATTTGATGAATCTCAAACAGATTGTACTGGGGATCGTACTAGCCGGTTTTTCAATTCTGACCGCCTACGCGTTAATCGGGTACGGGTACGTAGGCTTTTTTCGCGAGGCCATCTCCAACCTTGCTTCCGTAACGCTACTGGTGGACCTGATAATCTCGCTCACGATCATCCTGGTTTACCTCGGCAATGATGCCCGCGAGCGAGGGGCTTCGGCAGTGCCGTATCTACTGCTAACACTCGCCTTTGGCAGCGTGGGGCCGCTTCTCTATTTGATTCGCCGCATGGGCGGAAATCACGACGTCAATCGCGAGCCGGCTCGTCCCGCGGGCGCATCCAATTAATGATGACCGTTGCTTCGGATTGACCCGAAACGACCTCGGAGGAAGGTAGCGCTCCAGTATTGTCTGCTCGGTCGATCTTTCGGGATCAGGCGGGAGCATCCACGGTCAGCCGCGGATCGCGCGCCTTTGGCAGATTGTCGTACAGATCCGCAATCAGATCCGACTTGACCTTCCGATACCCTGCATCATCCCACAGATTTCGCCACTGCAACGGGTCTTCGGCCAGGTTGTAGAGCTCGCCCTCCGTCCCCTGGTAGCGGATGTCGGGCACAGGCCGATTCTGCTGCAGCGCCTGGTATACCAATGTGAGATTGAACCCGAAGTCACGGGTTGACTTCTCGTACACGGTGCAGACCCAGCCGTCGCGATAGATCGACCGCAGATGCATTCCGATCTCCGCGAACTGGCTGTCCCATTCGGTGATGGCCCCCTGGCGACCCGAGCCGCCTGCGGTCGGGAGCGACCTGCCTTGCGCCCACTCCGGAGTCGCAACTCCCGCGATTTGGCAGAAGGTGGGAGCAATATCGAGGTGACCGACCGGCTCGGCGATCTCGGCCGGGGCAACCCTGGCCACCGGTGCTGGGCGCCAGATGAGGGGGACACGCATCAACGCGTCGACGTGATAAGGGCCCTTGAACATCAGACCGAAATCGCCCTGCAGCTCGCCGTGGTCAGTGGTGAAGAAAATATCCGTGCTGCCGTCCCATCCGCGCTCCGCAATCCGGCCCAGCACGCGGCCACACGCCTCATCGATAAGCTCGTTTTCGACGTGGGTGAGCGCGTTGATTTCACGCACCTGGTCATGGGTCATGACACACGGGATGAAGGCCATCGAACCGCCTTCATCGTTGCGAAAGCGCCCCTGGTACCATTCCAGCCAATGGCGCGGCTTCGCGGCAAGGATTTTTTCGATCTTCTCGCGCGAACCCGGATGGCCGGGCGGCAAATCGAGGTCGTGCCAGTTGATCCGGCGTGCCTCGCTGGCCGGCGGGTCCCACGGATGATGGGGGTCGGGAAAGCTCATCCACACGAACCAGTCGTCATTCACACCCAGCGAGTTGAGATACGCGATGGTACGGTCCGCGATCCAATCGGTGTGATAGTGCGCGCGCGGCACCGGATTGTAGGTAACTTCCGGGGCGCCAGTATCGCCGCCCCCCTTGGCACTCAGCATCCTCCCGAACCCTGCGGCTTCTGCGGGAAAGTTGCTGTTCAGCCACTTCGAATAGTGCCAGCGACCCATCGGCCCGTGCATGGCCAGCTCCATGTGTTCGAACCCACGGTACGGGCCGGTCTTCCCCTCATCCGCCATCCGGTTTTCGAACCAGCGCGCGCCGGGATCGAGCATCGGCTCGAAATGCGCCTTGCCGATCAGCGCGGTCCGGTAGCCCGCTTTTTCATGGAGCCAGGCCGCGATGCTCGGAGCATCGGGCGGGAGCGGCACGCCGTTGGCAAAGACACCGTGAGTGCGCACGTACTGTCCCGTGATCATCGTGGAGCGCGCGGGCATACATACCGTGTTCTGGTTGTACGCGCGGCGAAAGTTGATACCCGCAGCAGCCAAACCATCCGCCACCGGGGTGCGTGCGATTCGGCCGCCATTGCAGCCGAGTGCATCGTAGCGCTGCTGATCAGTCGTGATGAACAGGATCTTGCGGCCCATGCTTTCCTCCGGCGGTCGAGCGGCGACCTCCGCCTGCCTCGAACATCCCCATATCAGCACTCCAGTGCCTTGAGGAGGGTGCCCGCTTCCTTCAAGTCGGAGGAGTCGTCGCACCGCGCGAACGAATCATACAGCGGCTGCAGCAGTTCGCGTGCCTGCTTGATTTCTCTGCGCGCTTTGAGGATACGCGCGAGGCTGCTGGTGGCGCGCAGTTCGTACAGTTTCGCACCCATCGAGCGCGCTCTCGCGATCGCTTCGCGGAAGTCCCGCTCAGCTTGTTCGAGCAGCGCTGCATCGTGACCGTTGGTCGATTGGGCGCTCTTTTCGAGCAGCAGTTCGCCGCGCCGCCACAAGATAGTAGGCTCGTCGATCTTCTGCTCCGGCGCCGCGTGCAGCGCCTCGTCGATCGCGTCGACGGCGTGGTCGAGCAACCCCACCGCCAGCTGAACATCGGCCAGCATCGACAAGTAACGATTGATCAGAAGTCGGCGTCCGCCGGCGGCGTAGAGTTCAAGCCCCTTTCTCAAAATGGCGCGACCCTCGAAGGCGTTCTCTCTCATCGCGACCGACCACCCGTGATAAATCATTGCCCAGGCCAGATAGGCTTGCATGTTGTGCTCTTTGGCGTCGTCGATTAAGGCACGGGCATGCTTTTCGACCTCGGCCGTATCGCGGAGATGAAAATAGATGGCCAGCGCCTCGGTTCGTGCCTGCGCCATGTCGAGCATCCGATTGCCGTGCGCCGCAGCCGCGAGCATCTCGCGGGCTTTGGCCACACCGAACTCGATCTCCCCCGAAATTACCGCGGCGGCACTTTCCTGGGCGCGAGCGAACACCACGGGATTGATCGGACTTAGCCGATGGTCCTCTTCCTCATAGGCTGCGATCGCGCGCGCCGCAGATGCCCGGGCACCCGCCAAGTCGCCGCCCACCAGCCGCAGCATGGCCAACATGGCTTCGGCCCAGGTCTGTGCAAATCCGCTGCCGGTTCGCTCGGCGACCGCGGAGATCTCACCCGCGGTCGCAGCGGCCGCGGCCATCTCACCCGCGGTGAATACGCTCCCGAACAATGCCGCCAGCAACAGCGTGGTGGTCATCGGGTCACCGAAGCGTTTGCTGACCGACAGCGCGTCTTCAAATATTTCCTTGGCTTCGGGAGACGCCCACCCCTTGGTCGCCAAGAGCGTGATGGCAAGGTCTCCTTTCAGCGCCAGTTCGCGCGGTCCACGCTGGGCCGCCTCAGGTAATTTCGCAAACACTTCCAGCGCATGACGGAGGTGTCCTTCCGCTTCGGTAAAAGCGCCACGCTTGGTTGCCTCATTGCCCGCGCGCTGCCAGGCGAAAACCGCGTCATCGAATTCGTTTGCCTCGGTGAGGTGCCGCGCCACGATCTCGGGTTGCGATTCGGCGAGGTCTCTGAACTGCGTTGTGGAGAGCACTCGTCCGGCCACGCGGTGAAGGTCGCGGCGCCGGGTCTTGAGCAGCGCATCATAAGCCGCATCCTGCAAGAGCGCGTGCTTAAACCGATACCAGGCCTCGGGAGGAACTCCGCGCACGTGCAACAGGTCCGCATCCGTAAGCCGCTCGAGTGCAGCTTGCAGTTCGCTCTCGGGTACGCCACTCACTGCGCTGACCAAGTCGTAGCTGAACTCCCGGCCCAGCACTGCACCAATCTGGGCGATCTCCCGAGCCGAGCCTACTCTGCCCAATCTCGCGGCCAGCGAGTCGTGCAGGGTGGGCGGAATCTCGCGCGTGCCCGAGCGCCCGCCCGAATCGATCATCAGTCGCGTCAACTCCTCGATGAAGAGCGGCACGCCGCCGGTGCGGTCGACCACCGCATCGATGGTATCGCCTGCGAGTACCGCACTAGCCGCGACCTCTTCCACCAAGGCGCGAGTTTCGCGGCGGCTAAGCGGGCTCAGCGTCAGATGCGCATGATGCGCGCGCAGCGGCCAGGGAACGCGAAATTCCGAGCGGGTGGTGAATAGAATCAGGACCGGTTCGCTAGCGTTCTGTTCGCTGAGCAAGCGGGCGAGCTCTAAGCTCGAGGGGTCAGCCCAATGCAGGTCTTCTATGGCGATCACCACCGGCTGCGCCCGCGCGAGCCCGAACAACCATTGCGCCAAAGTCGCGAGCAGGCGCCGGTGCTGCTGATTCGGCGTCGCAAGCAGGGGCGGATAACTCGCAGGCACCGGGAGGTCCAGCAGCGGCGCGACCAGCGGCAAGTCTGCCTCCCGCACGCCGACCGTCTCTAGCGCGTTCTTCAGCGCCTCGATGCGCCGTTCGGCACTTTCTTCGGGTCGAAGGGGAAACGCGGAGCGGAGCATTTCGCTGACCGGATGAAACGGCGTGTTCTGCAGCAACTGGTCGCAGGCGCATTCGATCCAGGTGTGGGGAATGCGGGCCAGACGCGTATGTATCTCCTCGACTAAGCGCGACTTACCGATGCCTGCCTCCCCGGCGATAACCACCACCTGACCTTCGCCCTCGCGTGCGCGTTCCCAGCGCCGCCACAACACGCCGAGTTCTTCTTCGCGGCCCACAAATGAGATCAACCCTTGAGCCGCCGCCGCAGCGTGGATACGACCACGCACGCCACTGGCCTGGCTGACCCGGAATAGCTCGACCGGTTCCGGAACGCCTTTGAGCTGATTGGCACCGCGTGGCTCGACGACGAACAGCCCGGAAACCATCCGATGTACCGGAGCCGTGATAAGCAGGTTGCCAGGCTCCGCCGCCGACTGAACCCTCGCCGCCAGATTGGTGGTCTCGCCGAACAGCTCCGGATTTCCACCGCCGTCCTGGCCGATCACAACCTCTCCGGCGTGGATTCCGACCCTCACCGCAAGGTGCTTGTTTTGGTCTTGCCCGCCTCGGTTTAGCGACTCGACGGCCTCCAGAATCAGCAGCCCCGCTCGGACCGCGCGCTCAGGACCGTTCTCACTCGCCTCGGGAAAACCGAAGTAGACGAGTAGACCGTCTCCCAGGTACTTGGCGACGTGCCCGCCGAATCGGCTGACCGCCTCCGCAGCGGCCCGCTGATAGCCCGCCGCTAACTCGCGCCACTCCTCGGGATCGAGCTGTGCCGCAATCGCAGTGGAATTGACGAGGTCCGAAAACAGGACCGTTACATGGCGCCGCTCGCCCGTCGAGTTGTCGCCGAGGTTTGGACGCGGTGTTTGCGAGGCAGCGGAGAGGAGCGCCATGCCGCAATGCTCACAGAACCGGTCGAACGGCTGAACCGGCGACCCACATCCCGGGCAGGCCGCAGGCAGGCGAAATCCGCACGCGCTGCAAAAACGCGCGTCGCCGTGCGCTTGGGCTCCACAGGCTGGACAGAGCATTACCCACTCCTCAAAAAAGATGGCCCGCTTTTGGTGTAGCTCGGCCCTGCAAGCCCGTCTAGGCGGCAGGTTCCCAAATCCCAACTATCTTGGACGGAGCTCTAAGGGAATGCATCCGGGTCCGGTCCCTCAGAACCCACAACACAACGGCGCACGTTTCGCCGGTTCGTTGCGCAGCGCGCGCCGGCTCGTGTTACAGTCACTTGAGTTTCGGCAAGGAGACGCCCGCCATGGAAAACCGGCTCGGTTTTGGAGTGTTCCTAGCGCCCCACCATCCGATGGGAGAGCATCCGACCCTCCAGCTCAAGCGCGACCTCGAGCTCGCCACGTTGCTTGACGATCTGGGGTACGACGAATTCTGGGTCGGCGAGCATCATTCGGGCGGATGGGAAACCATCGCGTCGCCGGAGATGTTTCTGGCGGCCGCGGCGATGAAAACCCAGCGCATCAAGCTCGGCACCGGGGTGGTGTCGATTCCTTACCATCATCCGTTCACGGTAGCCCAGCGGATCGTCATGCTCGACCATCTAAGCCGCGGCCGGGCCATGCTTGGCGTCGGCCCCGGAGCGCTACCTTCCGATGCGTTCATGCTCGGAATCGATCCGATGACGCAGCGCGAGCAGATGGACGAGGGCTTGGGAGTCATCAGACGCCTGCTCTCCGAGCGCGAGCCGATAACCCTCGACGGGTCCTGGTACAAACTACGTGATGCCGCGCTGCATCTCCGTCCCGTGCAGCGTGAAATTCCGATGGCGGTTGCGTCGATGATTTCGCCGTCGGGGATGAAGTGCGCCGGCAAGCACGGGGTGGGCGTCCTTTCGGTCGCGTCGTATTCGGAGGCCGGACTCACCGCGCTCAAGACCCAGTGGGGCTTTGCCGAGAGCGCTGCTCAGGATACCGGTCGGCGGGCCGATCGCGCCACCTGGCGGATCGTAATGCCGTTTCATCTCTCGGATTCGCGCGAGCAGGCATGGCGCGAGGTCGCCGACGGCCTCAAGCGCTGGAACAACGAATACGTGGTCGGAATCCTCGGACGTCCGGACGGCAAAATCTACGACGATGGCTACGCAGCAGCGAAGTTCATGGATGAATTCGGCGGCGGCATTTTCGGCACGCCGGAAGACGCGATAGTCAAGCTGAAGAAGCTCCAGGAGCTGTCTGGCGGCTTCGGCACCATTCTCACCTTCGCCCACGATTGGGCACCGCGCGAACAGATGTGGCGCAGCTACGAACTGATCGCGCGCTTCGTGATGCCGCATTTCCAGGGTCAGCTCGAGTCGATCGACCGCAGCGCCGCGCATGTTACGGCCAACAAGGAAAAGTTCATGTCGGCAGCGACCGGTGCGATCATGAAAGCTATAAGCTCCGACCAGCGCGCTATGGAGGCGCTCGCCACCACGCAGGCGGGACCTTTCAATATCGCGCCGGCGCAAAGCACCGCGCGGTCCGGAGAAGGAAAGTAGAGTGGCCATCTCGAAGCGGGTCGGAATAGTTGTGGGGCTGTGGCGCTACCCGGTGAAATCGATGCTCGGCGAGCAGCTCGCGGAGCTGGAAATCGGCGAGCGCGGAGCGGTTGGCGATCGCGCATACGCGCTTCGCGAGTTGGCCACGCAGAAAATCGTAAGCGGCAAGAAATTTTCCGCGCTGTTTGACTTTCGCGCGTCATATGAAGAGCGACCCTCGCAGGGACGTTTCGCGCCGGTGGCAATCAGGCTGCCGAATGGACGGACCATCCACGCCGAGGATGCTGATGCATCGGAGGTCATCAGCGCCGCACTGGGGCGCAAGGTCAAGATGGAGCGCTGCGAATCGATCGGGAGAGAGCAGGCCGGAATCGATCCGAAGACGGTGTTCGCCGATGTGCCGGTCGAAAAAGTATTTCCCGACCTGACAGCGGAAACCATGCCGTCGGAGTTCAGCCTGGCGCCCGGCACGTTCTTCGATTCGGCGCCGATGCACGTCCTTGCGAGCGGGACCCTCCGCCACCTGGCGAAGCTAGCCGCCGGGTCGATTTTCGATCCTCGCCGCTTCCGCCCCACCATCTTCGTCGACACCGGTCTGAGCGATGACCATTTCGTCGAAGATGAGTGGGAAGGGGCAACCATTGCGGTCGGCGTTGATCTCAAGATCGTGAAACCCCGCGCGGCGCTGCGCTGCGTGATGACGACCCATCCCCAAGACGATCTGCCCCGCGACTATGCGATCTTCCGCACTGCCGCCCAACACCATCACGCCAGCGTGGGAGTTTTCGCGCAGATAGGCGCGCCGGGCACAGTCCATCTCGGTGACCCCGTCTTCATCGAAGCATAGCTTCGGTCGGTTTTTCTGAGTTGGGCCGGCGGCCCGCACGCCCGCTCCAAGAGATGCACGCTCCGGTTCGAGTAACGGTGGGGACCCGCGCGACTTAGCTCGCTGTCTGTAAGCCGAGTTGGCCCGCGCGGGTCACGGCTGGATCACACATCATCCAGCACCTGTGGATGCGTGCCGGGCAGGTTCGGCATGACGGCTTGGAAGCCTCGATCCGACGACGGATAATAATCACTTCTCATTGCATCGACACCGATGGAAGCTGCTGACAACTCGCTCGCTGCCCCAGTTTCGAAAAATCACAGCCGCGGGCGCTGCGAAATGACTGACGATCTTTAGGGGGGCTGAATGCCGAAGTCCCCTCAGATAGTCCGATCCCATCGCGCTGCTGAGCGAATTGCCGCCGCGCGCGAATGGCTCGCCGCCAAAGAGCCCGCCACCGAAACGCTGGTGATCGCGCCGACGCGCGAGGCTGCCGACGACCTCGTGCGGGGAGTTGCCGCTGCCCGCGGCGCCGTCGCGGGCATTCACCGTTTGACCTTCAATCGCCTGATTGGACTGCTCGCGTCGGAGGCAATGGTCGCGGCCGGTTTGGCCCCCGCAAGCGATCTGGCCGCACAGGCGATCGCGGCGCGCGCGGTGTTTCATCTCGCGCCGTCCGGAAAGCTTAAGCACTTCGCGCCGGTGACCGATCGTCCCGGCTTCGCTGAGGCTCTTGCGCGCACCATCGCTGAATTACGCCAGGGAGGGGTAACCGCCAGTGCGCTTTCCGAGGTCGGCGCTGCCGGTGCCGAGCTCGCCGCGCTGCTGGCGCGCTTCGAGGAAGAGCTAGCGGGCGCACGGCTCATTGACCGCGCCGGAATGCTCGCACTCGCTGTCGGGGCGGTAGCGAAAAGGCCGCGTTTTGTGGGGATTCCTACGCTGTTCCTCGACGTTCCCGTGGACAGCACTCGCGAGCGCGACCTGGTCGCGGCGCTCGCACAGTATGCGCCGCAATTTCTGGCAACGGTGCCGGCCGGCGATGAGCGCGGCGCGCAGCACCTCTCACGGGCGCTGGCCACTCCTATCAGCGATGCCTTCGACGGCGGGGCGCACGATGCGAGCTCGCTGGCAGCATTGCAGCGGTATCTGTTCGGCGGCGAACCCCCTGAGCGGCCGCTGGATGAGACGGTGTCCGTCACCTCCGCACCCGGCGAAATGCACGAGTGCGTCGAAATTGCCCGCAAAATCACCGCCGAAGCTGCGGCGGGCGCTCGCTTCGATCGCATGGCAGTTTTGCTTCGCGATCCAGTTCGCTACGTGCCCTATCTTCAGGAAGCGCTCGCGCGCGCGGGAATTCCCGCGCACTTCTCGCGCGAGGCGCGACGCCCGCGCCCGGGAGGCCGCGCGCTCCTCGCGCTGCTCGCGTGCAAGGCCGAGAATCTCTCGGCGCGTCGCTATGCCGAGTATTTGTCGCTGGCCCAAGTACCGCTGGAGAACGCCTCCACTGATGACGACGGCACCAGCGCGCCGGACGACGAGCTCACCGCCTTGCGCCTGGCGCCGGAATTCGAGATCGCAGACCGCGCGGCCGGCGGTGACGATCTCGAGGCGGCGGAGCGGCCGGTGCGCGCGCCGTGGCGCTGGGAGCGCATCATCGTCGATGCCGCCGTCATCGGCAGCGCCGAACGCTGGAAGCGACGCCTGGAGGGTCTCGAAAGCGAGCTTCGCCGCCGGCGCGAGGCGAGCACCGATGACGAGGGACGCGCCGCCTCGCTGGACCGGCAGCTCGGCGATCTCGAAGATCTGAAACGCGTCGCGCTGCGGCACATCGCGATGCTCGCGGCCATGCCCACGAGCGCGACCTGGGGCGAATGGCTCGACCACCTTCGCGCGCTTGTCGCCGAGGCAATTCGCGATCGCGCCGCGGTGCTCGCAACGCTCGCGGAACTCGAAGCGATGGCGCCGGTGGGCCCGGTCGCGCTCGATGAAGTCAGGATGGTCCTGGCCGAGCGGTTCTCGCGTCTTGAGGACCGCCCTGCTCCCCGCCGCTACGGAGCGGTGATGGTCGCGCCTCCGCACCGGGCGCGGGGAATGTCGTTCGACGTCGTGATCGTTCCGGGCCTCGCCGAGCGGGTCTTCCCGCAGAAACTGATCGAAGACCCCATTCTGCCGGACGCCGTGCGGGCCGAAATAGGAACCGCGCTCCGGTGCAATGAGGATCGGATCAGCACAGAACGGCTGGCGCTGCGCATCGCGGCGGGTGCGGCGGAACGGCGGGTTATGTTCTCGTATCCACGCATCGATATCGACCAGGGTCGTCCGCGAGTTCCATCGTTTTATGCGCTGGAAATTCTTCGTGCCGCGGAAGGACGTTTGCCGGGGTTTGATGAACTCGCACGCCGCGCGGCGTGCGAGCAGGCGATTCGGCTCGGCTGGCCTGCACCGTCCACGCCAGCCGATGCAATCGATGAAGCGGAGTTCGATCTGGCGGTGCTCGACAAGCTGGTCGACGCCGACCCCGACACGACCCGTGGTACCGCGCGTTATTTGCTCGACGCGAACGAATTCCTGGGCCGCGCCCTGCGGGCGCGCGCGCGGCGATGGCTCAGGCGCTGGACTCCGGCCGACGGCCTGGTTGACCCTGATCCGCAGGCGCGCGCCGCGCTGGCGCCGCATCAGTTGTCCGCGCGTCCCTACTCCCCCACCTCACTGCAGCACTTCGCCGCGTGCCCCTATCGATTTCTGCTGCAGGCTATCCATCGCCTGGGGCCGCGCGAGGAGCCCGAGGCTATCGAGCTTATCGACCCGCTGACGCGCGGCGGACTCTTCCACGACGTGCAATTCGAGATTCTGACCGAGTTGCGCGCCGCAACTCTGCTTCCGCTCACCTCCGAAACCCTGCCGCGCGCGGAACGAATGCTCGACGAGCGACTGAATTCCGTCGCCACGCGATGGCGCGAGGAGTTGGCGCCCGCGATTGATCGGGTGTGGCAGGACGGCATCGAGGAGATCCGCGCTGACCTGCGCGAATGGCTTAGGAGGTCCGCTGACGATCCGGGACGATGGACGCCGGAGCGCTTCGAGCTCGCCTTTGGCTTGACGGTTGGGGGGCAAGACCGCGACCCCGACAGCTCAGCAGATCCAATCCAACTCGATAATTTGAAGGTGCGCGGATCGATCGATCTGGTGGAGCGCGCGCCGGGCAGCGCACTGCGGGTGACCGACCACAAAACCGGCAAGGTGCGGGCGGAGAAAAGCTTCGTGATTGGCGGCGGCAAAATCCTGCAGCCCGTCATCTATGCGCTCGCGGCCGAGCACATGCTCGGCGAGCCGGTCAGGACCGGACGTCTCTACTACTGCACCGCAGCGGGCGCTTACGAGGATCGGATAACGACTATCGACGAGGAAGCACGCACCTCGCTGCGCGAATTCGCAGCGATCTTATCGGACGCGCTTGAGTCCGGCTTCCTGCCTGCCGCTCCGGGGGCGGGCGAATGCCAATGGTGCGACTATCGGCGCGTGTGCGGACCTTACGAGGAACGCCGCTCGTCGCTCAAACCCGACGCCCGGCTCAAAGAGCTGCGAAAGCTGCGGGCGATGAGATGAACGCAACGCGCACAGGACTCGCGGACCAGGAGGTCCGCGACCGGATCCGCAACGATCTCGATTCCACCATCCTGATCGAAGCTGCTGCCGGAACCGGCAAGACCAGTGCGCTGGTGAGCCGCATCGTGGCGACCATCGCATCGGGTCGCGGCGAACTGGGGAATATGGTCGCCGTGACCTTTACCGAGAAGGCTGCGGGCGAATTAAAACTCCGGCTGCGCGAGGAGATTGAGCGAGCACGCAAGGACTCCTCGCTGGACGCGGCTTCGCGCACACGGCTTGACCAGGCGCTTCCACAACTGGAAGAAGCGCGCATCGGAACCATTCATTCGTTCTGTGCCGATCTCCTGCGCGAGCGACCGGTTGAGGCGCGGGTCGATCCGATGTTCGAGGTCGCGGCGGAAGATTCCTCGGACGCCATGTTCGAGACCGCCTTTGACCAGTGGTTTGAGGGCGCGCTCGCGGCGCCGGGCGAGGCGGTACGGCGGCTGTTGCGCCGGCGCGATGCGGTCGATCGGCAAGGTCCTCGGGCGATTTTGCGCAACGCGGCGCGCCAGCTTCGGGAGTGGCGCGACTTCAAAACCCTGTGGGAACTGCAACCCTTCGATCGCGATCGGGAAATCGACGCCCTAATCGCGGAAGTGACCGCCCTCGGTGCGCTGGCGCTCGAGGCCGAACCCGATGACTGGCTGGCCCGAAGTCTGCTTGAGATTTCGCGCCCGGTCTTAGAGGCAACTCGCCTGGAGGCGGTGCGCAAGCGCGACTACGACGCGCTCGAAGCGGTACTGCTGCGCCTGCCCAGCGGCCCGCGGTGGAGACGCAAGGGGTTCGGGGGTGCACTCGGCGGGCTTGAGCGCGAACAAGTCTTTGCCCGGCGCGCCGCGCTCCACGCGCGCCTGGAGAAATTCCGCGAGAACGCCGGGGCGAATCTGGCTCCTGAACTGCAGCGCGAGCTGTGGCCGATGATCGAGCTCTACGAGAACGGCAAGCAACGCGCCGGCGCGCTGGATTTTCTCGACCTGCTGCTGGTGGCGCGCAACCTGGTTCGTGACAACCCCACGGTGCGCGCGGCGCTGCAACGCCGCTACACGCATATTTTTGTCGATGAGTTCCAGGACACCGATCCGCTCCAGGCCGAGATCATTGTCTTGCTCGCGGCGGACGATCCCACCCAGCAGGATTGGCGCCGGATAAGGCCCATTCCCGGCAAACTGTTCGTCGTCGGCGACCCCAAGCAGTCGATCTATCGTTTCCGGCGCGCCGATGTCGCGCTCTACCAGCAGGTCAAGCGGCAACTGGTCGAGGCGGGAGCCAAACTCGACTACCTGACCGTCAGTTTTCGAGCGGTGCCAGCCTTGCAAGCAAGTATCAACGCCGCTTTCGCGCCCCTGATGAGCAGCGACGCGCCGACCCATCCCGCCTACACACCCCTGCAGCCCTCGCGCGACGACGTCGCCTCGCAGCCGGCGCTGATTGCCTTGCCTGTGCCGGCACCCTACGGCGACTACGGCGGGATAGTAGATTTCAGAATTGAGGAATCGCTCCCCGACGCGGTTGCCGCTTTCGCCAGATGGTTGATGCACGAAAGTGGGTGGACGGTTACCGAACGTGAAGAACCGGGAAGGCGGGTGCCGATCCGTCCCCGCCATATCTGCATTCTGTTCCGCCGCCTGAACTCCAGAGGCCGCGATGTGACGCGTCCGTATCTGCGAGCCCTGGAAGCGCGGCATCTACCCCACGTGCTGGTGAAGGGTGGATCGTTCAACGAGCGCGAGGAAGTCGAGGCGATTCGCAACCTCCTGGCTGCGGTCGAGCGTCCGGACGACGACCTGGTGGTGTTCGCCACCTTCCGTGGACCGATTTTCGCCCTGCCCGACGACTTGCTGCTGGAGTTCCATCAGGCGTGCGGCACCCTGAATCTCTTTCGTCGGCTGCCTGCCGAGTTGCCCGAGCGACTCGCGCCGGTGCTTCGGGCCCGCGAGGTTCTCCGCGAGCTTCATCGCCGGCGTAACCGGCGCCCGATCGCGGAAACCATCGCAGATGCATTGGGCCAAACTCGGGCACACGCCGGCATCGCAATTTGGCCAACCGGCGACCAGGCGCTAGCCAACATCATGCGATTGATGGATCAGGCTCGCCGCTACGAGGCGCGCACCACCGCGACCTCGTTTCGCGGCTTCGTCGATGAACTGGAAGAACGCGCCGCGCGCGAGGAGGCTAGCGAGACCCCGCTGGCAGAGGAAGGCACCGAGGGCGTGCGTATAATGACCGTGCACCGCGCCAAGGGTCTGGAGTTCCCAATCGTCATGCTGGCCGACATGACCTGCAACGAAACGCTCGGAGAGCCGAGCCGCTATGTCGACCCTGCGCGAGGTTTGTGCGCGTTGCGCCTGGCTGGATGTTCCCCGCGCGAGCTGCTGGATCGGGCGGAAGCGGAGCGCCGACGGGATGAGGAAGAAGCGATCCGCCTGCTCTATGTCGCAACTACTCGAGCCCGCGATTTGCTCGTCGCACCGGTGGTCGGAGATGAACAGCGGGAGGGATGGGTGAGCCGCCTCAATCCGGTTTTGTATCCTGCTCCGAATGAGTGGCGGTCCCCGCTTGCCAAGCAGCCGCCCGGGTGTCCGGAATTTGGTGAAGACAGCGTCTACACGCGGCCCTCGCGCGCGCCGGGACGCACCCAATCAGTTGCGCCCGGGCTGCATCGGCCGAAGCAGGGAACCCAAACAGTTGTATGGTGGGATCCGTCACGTCTGATTCTCGATGTTCAGGAAGCCATGGGCCTGCGGCAAAGCCGGCTGCTCGAGGCGGACGCGAGCGGGATCGTCTCAACCCGCGGCAAAGAGCTCCACGAGGAGTGGCGAAAGAACCGCGAGGCCACTCTCGCGGCGGGTGCCGAGCCTACGCTGGCGGTCGCCACCGCGACCGGAATAGCGCATTCAGGGGCCTCGAGCGGAGCCAGCGATGAGATCCGGGTTGAAGAAACCCAGCACGAAAGCAGGCGACCCGGCCGCGCCGCCTTCGGGCAGCTGGTTCACGAAACGATGCTGCGGGTACCTTTCGGGGTAACGCGCAGCGACATCGCGCGCATCGCGAACTATGTAGCCAGGGTGGTCGGGGCAAGTGAGGAGGACGCGGAGGCTGCGGCGATTGCAGTAGAACGCGCGCTCGCAGCGCCGGTTATGCGCGCAGCGGCGACCTCCGAGCGAGCCCATCGCGAATACCCCATCCTGTTCCGGCTTGAGAACGGGACGCTGGTCGAAGGAATTGCCGACCTTGCCTTCGAGACCAAGCTCGACGGCAAGACGCGGTGGACGATCGTCGATTTCAAGACCGACCGTGACCTTGCGCCGAGCCTGGAGCGCTATCGCGAGCAACTGCGCCTCTACCTGCAGGGAATTCGCAAAGCGACCGGAGCGGAAACGAGCGGCGTCATTCTGTGGATTTAAACCTGCGACCGGTCACGCTACGATTGGCGAGCGCCCAAACGGCGGCCCTGTTCCACGCACCTATTAAAGTGACCACGGCTTGTAGCCCGTGTGTTCCGAAAGGTTAACCATGGCCAATCAACCAACTGACATCATCTGTGGCGAGAAGACCGCGCGGCGCGTTGCGGCTGACAATCGCAACGACGGACTGTGGCTGGGTGCTGCTGACCTTGAGCGGGTCAGCGGATGGACGTTCAAACCCGAGGGTTTCTGCAAGGGAGAGGTGTGCGTCCCGGTACCGCCGTCGCGCACCGCGGAGTTCGTTTCCGGCCAGTCCTACAATCTCGAAGCGCTGGCCAGATTGCTCGGCCAGCCGGTCGTCGCCGACACCGCGAACCATGCGTGGTGCATCGGAGAGGCTTCCGGGGAGCGCCGGCGGATGCTGCAGTCGCTCGCTGCGCCTGATTTCACACTACCCGACCTGTCGGGCAAGATGCATTCACTTTCTGACTACCGCGGCAAACGAGTATTTCTCGTCTCCTGGGCCTCCTGGTGAGGATGCCGTATGGACCTGCCCGTGTGGCAGGCTCTCTACCAGGAGCTGGAAACAAAGAATTTCCTGCCGATCGCCGTGGCCTTTGACAGCGCCGGCAAGGTCGCCGCCGAACCGTGGATCAAGGCGGCCAATCCGACCTATCCGTGCCTCATCGACACGCGCCACCTGGTGGCGGAACTGTACGACATGGTGAACGTGCCGAACGCGGTATGGATCGATGAGCATGGAAAGATCGTGCGCCCCACCGAGGCAGCCGGGGTGACCGATGGCTTTCGCACCATGGATCGCAAAACCTTCGCGATGCCGCAGGACGCAATCGACGAGATGATGGCAAAGCGCACCGCCTATCAGAATGCGCTCCGCGACTGGACTGAGAAGGGCTCCCAAAGCCGCTTCGCGCTGAGCGAAGCCGAGGTGCTAGGGCGCATGCATACGCCCGACGACGATCGGGTCCGCGCTGCTGCCAATTTCCGGCTGGGCCAGTTCCTGAATGAGACGGGACGTGGCGCAGCTGCGGTGAAGTATCTGGACGAGGCGCAACGCCTGCGCCCCGAAAGCTGGAACTACCGCCGCCAGGCTCTTTCACTCAAAGACCCTACCAATCCGCTGGCGGCCGGGGGCCCGGAGTTCTGGAACGCGGTCGACGCACTGGGAAAGGAAAAGTACTACCCAACCGCCGACGACATCTAGAATCGGGTTGCCCAAGAGGGGCACCGAGCCGACTCTGCCCCGCTTGCACTTGCGGGATACTCTGCACGGCGAAGCGAGTAAGCGCGCCAGCGTTGCTCTTCGATGGGCTCCCGTAACGATTCGCACGGTCTCCACGCCGCGACCAACGGCTTGAGCCCGGCCAAGGTCAACTGGATTCGTCCGGTCTTTTGAGTTTCGGCCCGTCCAACCAATTACTTGAGACTTTCCGATCGCTCCGGCACCGCCTCGGACGAGCAGACAACCCCACACTGAATTCACGGCACTCAACCATCATAATCCGCTAGAAGCCTCACTGGGCGGCCGGCGACAATCATGATGATTCAGAATGATCGGCCAAACTGTAGCCGACCCTCACAGACG
>DASXMJ010000008.1 GCA_036495685.1 Candidatus Binataceae bacterium
ATCGACCATCGAAGTTACAAAGACCAGGGCGTCGGTCTGGAGCCGACCAGCCATATGGGCCGGGCGGTCGACGAAATGCGGGCGCGCGGTGAGCAACCTGAGCGCTTCCGCCAGCTAGAGCAAGTCCGCGACCGCAACGCCAGGAGAATTGAACAGCGCCCCGAGGTCGTTTTCGACAATCTGATCCGCCGGCAGTCGACGTTCACGCGACGCGACATAGCTGGTGAGGTCTTCCGTTACATCGACGACGGCGAACAGTTTCGGAACCGGATGGCACGTCTCGAAGCCTCCCCGGAACTAGTCGTTCTCGGTGCTGTGGGCCTCGGGCCGGAAGAGATCCGATATACGACGCGGAGCATGCTGCGAGTCGAGGAACGGATGGCCGAAATCGCGTTCGAGATGGCCGCCGCGGACCGACACCCTGTTGGCGAGGCCGCGTTTGCCTCTGGGATTTCCAAGCATCCCGAATTGTCGTCTGAGCAACGAGAGGCTGTCCGGCAGATGACCAGAGCGCGGAATATCGAGGTGCTTGCGGGTCTCGCCGGCACCGGAAAATCGGCGGCGGTGGCCGTGGCCAAGGATGCCTGGGAGGCGTCAGGCGATCGTGTGCGCGGCAGCGCACTCTCCGGCATTGCTGCCGAGAACCTGCAGAAGTCGTCCGGCGTGGAAAGCAGGACCTTGGCCTCTTGGGAGTTGGCTTGGAAAAACGGCCGAGAGCGAGTCTCGACCGGCGACGTGTTCGTGATCGATGAAGCCGGGATGCTCGGCAGCAGGCAGATGGCCCGGGTGCTTGCGAGGCTTCACGGAGCTGGAGCCAAGGCGGTTCCGATCGGCGACACTGCGCAACTCCAGCCCATCGAGGCGGGAGCCGCTTTCCGTGCAATCGCTGAACGGACCGGCTACCAGGAATTGACGGCCATCCGTCGCCAGCAGGCACAATGGCAGCGAGAGGCCTCGCGTGATTTCGCGCGAGGCAATGCCGGTGCCGCCCTCGTTAGCTACCAGGAGCATGGCGCTATCCGATTCACTGCGACGCGGGAGCAGGCGAAGGATCGACTGATCGGCGACTGGGCCCACCAGCGAGACTCGCAACCGGAGAAGAGGAGTCTTATCCTCGCGCACACGAGAGCCGATGTGGCGGAGCTAAACCAGCGGGCTCGCGCGGTCTTGAAGCAAAGGGGCGAGCTTGAGCCCGAAGTTAAAGTCGAGACTTCGCGCGAAGTGACTCGCGATGACGGATCGCTTGCCATCGAGCGCGGGGAGCGGGTCTTTGCGGCGGGCGATCGAGTGATGTTTCTCAAAAACGATCGCGAGCTTGGCGTCAAGAACGGAAGTCTGGGAATGGTGATATCGTTCAACGCCGATTCAGTGGAAGTGATTTTGGACGAAAAAAAGGAGCGCCAAGTCAGTTTCGAGCTTCGCAACTATGCAGCCATCGATCACGGCTATGCGGCTACGGTGCACAAGGCGCAAGGTGGAACGGTCGACCGCGCGTTTGTGCTTGCCACGCCCGGAATGGACCGCCATCTGTCCTATGTCGGCATGACCCGGCATCGGGAGGATGCCAGGCTCTATGTTGGAAACGATGACTTCAAGGATTTCGAAGCACTCAAGGAGCGACTCTCAAGAGCGCGGCCCAAGGACACCGCGCTGGACTACGCTCAGCGGCGAGGCCTAGAACGTGCCGCGCAGCCGAATGAACGACAAGCTGACCGCATAGGGCAACCAGAAGTTGACCCGATCGAGCGGTTCAAACGGGCGCAGCGTGAATTCATCAAGGTCGCCGGACGCTTTGATCTGGATCGCGAGGCGAAGGCGCGCGCGGCAGAGTTGCGGCAAGAGATGAAGTGGGCAGCCGACGAAATCTCAAGAAGCGCAGGTTTGATGCGCGAGGCGGAGCGTGCCGGAATCGGAGGTCAGGTGAGGAGCCTGAACCGCGAAAACCAACCCGTGATGTCGAAGGAGAAGGGTTTCGAGATGGAACGCTAAAGGCGAGGGAGGTATCCTTACCGCCGCTGAAGTTGTGGCCTGGTTTTGTTAATCGTGAAACCATCGATCTTGCCGCCCGATGCGCGCGTCACGCCTTCGACCAATGCCGCGCGTCCCTCGCCGGTCGCTAGATCCGCAACAACCTCCGTGTCGTGAAGATCGCACGCTATAACCCGGGCTGCTCTTTCGCGAAGACAACGCGCGGTTGCTGCGCCGACCCCGATGCGGCCCCCGTGACGACGTAAGTTCGATCGATCGTTAACTGCCAGTCAGGAATTCGCGCAGATATGAGCCGCGCCTAGAGCCGGGTGAAGCCGTCCCTGCTCCACTCTTCCGAGCCGACTCCGTTATGCACGACGAACAGCCCATCGGGATCGTATTGTTTCTTGATCGCGGCGAGTCGCGGATAATTGCCGCCCCAGTAGGCTTGCTGCCAGTCCTTCTGGAAGTAATTGCTCTCGCTCACGTACGCGCCGTCTTGTCCCGCGACGGCGCGAAGCTGATCCATCGCCTGATGAATCGCATCCGCGGCCTTGCGCGCATCTGCAACGTTCGGCTCATGTCCTGCGACTCCCGGATACGCCGCCCTCTGGCCATCACACGAGATCACCAGCGCGAATGCGTCGAGCACCGCGGGATTGGTCGAGGTGTCTTTCGCGAGCGCGATCGCTTCGGGCGGCGACCCGCCTAACCCTTTGTTGAAATGGAGCGCATAGTCGAAATGCCGGGACGCGGCAAACAGCGCATCGGCGAGGGGCTCCTGCGCATCGTCTTTAAGCAACGAGTCCGGCAGCCACAGCGATTCATATCCCCACCAGAACATGGCGACCTCGTTGGTGGCGCCCTTCCACCATGCGTTCTCGGGACTGGCGCCCTGCCGATTGTCGAAAGTCACGGCTGGGTTGCTCATCAGGTGGACGAGGACGTCGTCAAGCAGCGCGTGCCAGGGATTGCCGTTACGAGGGAACGCGACTTCCGGCCAGTGTTCTTTCCACCATTGCGAGTCCCAGTAGTGACGCGCCGGTATGCAGTCCATGCTCGTACGTCCCTCGATCGAGCAGCCGCTGTCTGAATTCGCCACCCAGTCCAGCAATGGCTGCCAAGTTTTCCTAACCTGACTTATGTCGAGCCCGCAGGACGTCATGGCGACATGGAGCCTGTTGTCTCGAGCGAAGTGCGCCTGCTCGCCCCAATGGTCGTTAAAGAGATGCTCGCGGTAGAAACCCACGAATTGCCGGATCAGGCGCCGATAGGAATCATCCGATCCCGCCTTGATCGTGAGATCGACGGAGCCGAAGTACTCGGGAAGATCGTGAACCAGCAGTGTCATCTTGCCCACCACGCCGAACGTGCCGCCTCCACCGCCCTTCAGCGCCCAGAACAGATCCGGATTGGTACATGCATTCGCGATACGAACCTGGCCGTCGGCGGTGATCACTTCGGCTTCGAGCACGCTCCCCGCGGCGGTACCGTAGTGCTTGGAGAGACTTCCGAAGCCGCCGCCCTGAACCAGGCCGGCAAGCCCTACCGTCAGGCATCCGCCGCCCTGGACGTATTTGCCGGCTTCGGTGGTCACCGCTTGATACGCCCATCGTCCGATCGTTCCCGCACCAACCGTCACCGCAGGCTGCGGCTTCACTACGTGCTCGCATCCATTAGGCACGAACGCGGCATGCATCTCGATATCGCGCATTTGGCGCGTCCAGATCAGGAGCGAGTCGGGCGCGTTGGAAGTGCCTTGATAACTATGGCCGCCACCTTTGACCACCAGGCGCAATTGATTTTCGCGGGCGAAGTTCACCGCCTGCGCGATATCGCCGGAATTTCGCGCCGCAACCGCGTAAACACTCGGCTTGGTCGCCCACGCATCCACCCATCCGAAGCTCTCCGTGAGCCCGGGCTGCTCGCCGACGTAATACGGATTCTTTACGTTGTCAGTGAGAGCCTTCGCGGCGGCGCCCTCGGGATCGGTCTTGAGCGCCGCGAGCGGAAAATCCACTGAGATCAGATTTCCGCCGACCGCTTCGTTCAATTGTTTCCATGCGGACTGCGATGGCCATGCGGCATCCGTTGGGCGCCGGCGGCGAAAATTCGTACTCGCCATCAGGCCGCGCGGCAAAAGCGGCAGAAGCACCGCCGATCCAGCGGCTTTCAGAAATGCTCTTCGTTTAATCGATACTCTCCCGACCCCGCGATTCTCTTTCAATGTCGCCAAACCGTTCTCCGATGCCCGTTTCAGAAGTTTTGAAACGCTGCGCCGCGATCAGGAGCAAATCGTTTGCCACATAGTACGCGCAGATAATCAAGTAACTGCCGCGGCAACTGCTTCTATGACGCTTCTATAGCGCAGCGCCGCGATTGCGCGCGATGCCATCGATTCGCTGCACGAATCCAATCGGGATTTCCTTCCGCGCGGCGCATTCTTAACCGAAGGTTACCTGAGCGCCGGTTTTGACCAGTCCCAGCTCGATCATGGTGCGCCCAGTCTCGAATAGCGTGTCATCGACTGCGCGGGTTTTGAGACCCAGATCATTCCTTGTCCGATCGCAGTATGCGCGCGGCGAATCATACGGACCGCCATGCTTTTCGACCATCGCGGCGTCAGAAACGAGGCACACCTTATTTGCAGAATCGCCGTCACCGCCGACGCTTCAAAGACATTTTTTCAAGCGAGCATCTGACTACGATCAGATGGTCGGGGGTTCAAATTCCTCAGGGCGCGCCAAAATCTCATGTTTTCGGGGCCACCTGTGCGTTCGCTTGCGCTGCGGCCCGGTGACTCGCAGTCGTCCTTTCGACGATTTTGTCGATGGGCTTCAGGTCATTGGTTTCCCTCCTCCTTGCCATCCAAGCTACAAGGCTTCTGGCTCTTGCCTTGGCGGGACTCACTTCCTGCTGAACGCGCCAGCTTTCGCCGACGCACTACCGGACACCTAGGTTACACTTTCTCGCTTCTTGGGAGGAAGTGGCGATGGCGTGGAAGGAGTGTTCGGTGAGCACGAAAGGCGTCCGGGCTGGACCCTTGTGACTATGGTGGAACTGTGAACCCACCACTCTATCGAAAGAGAGTGGCTGGAAACCCTCCACCTACCGTTGCGCGCGCCAGTTCTCGACCCTACCGTTCTGTTACCTATGGGTCGGGTCGCTCACAGAAAATTCAAGAGTTTACCTTGGATACCCAGTGGAGTGTTTAGAGCGAAATTATTAGGGCTGCCTCGGGGCTACAACCCGATGCTGGGCCAAAGAGGGGGTCGCCCCCGTTGCGGATTGCGGGCGATTCGAGCACGGTGCGCCGATCGACCGACTGCTTGGCCGCGAACAGGCTCCGCATGACCCTAGGCCATGAGTTCGGCCACTATGCAGACTCTCGAATTATGCCGTGTATCTAGTCGGGGCCGCTGAAAGCCAAGCGCTACCAGCGCGAAATATCGACATAATTCGGCTGTGCATTTTCTTGCGTTAACCCGGATCTCCTGCGGACCCATAGAAGGGGCGGCGGATGACGTGTGGTTTCAACGCATATTCATGACGGCGCGCCGAAGAATGGCGCGAGCATCCTTTGCAAGGCGCTGCTCAGGTCCTTGGCGGCGCGCGCGCGATGCTGCGAAGTCGCGCAGACCAAAGCCGCTTCCGTGAGGGCGCCGGCAATTAGGTGGCCCAAGGCCTCGATCTCGCGCGCGGAAGCATGGTCGCGCAGCCTCGCCTCGACCGGCGCACTCGTCATTCCGGAAAAGTAACGTGCGTCGATCGCGCGCCACTGTTCCCATCCAAGCACTCTCGGACCATCGATCAGCTGCACCTGCCTAAACTCGTCGTTCGAGATCGAGGTGAGATATTTGAGGGTGCCGCGTCCGATGCTGTCGAGCACGTCCTTTCCTGTTCGAGCGGCCGCCGGGACGAGAGTTGCCAGCTCAGCGGTCATTTCCTCGAACACGCGCGCAAAAATCAGTTCTTTGGAAGCGAAGTGATGATAAACGGCGCCTTTGGCGACTCCCGCTTGCGCGGCGATATCGTCAACACTGGTCTGGTCGAAACCACGCGCAGTGAAAAGTCTTCGGGCGGCGTCAAGAATCGCACGTGTGGTGGTGGATCGTCTCTCAGCCTGGCTTACCATTTTTTCTTAAGAGGACTTGACAAACCAACTCTCAGTCGGTAACTCTTCCACATATACCGACTACAAGTCTGTAACATCGGGAGGTCTCAAATGGAAGGCGTTTCTTCAACTCTGAGTTTTATGGGCGCGTTGCTGTTTCTGCTCGGGTTGCTCACCGGCTTCGGGATTCCGGTGTTCCGCAGTCCGCGCATCGGGGTCTCCGCGCACCTGGACGCGATCGAAAGCGGGCTCGCGCTTATCGTTTTCGGCCTGCTGATACCACATCTCACGATTTCGCTCGGATGGGCAAGCTTGATCGCGCACACCATGTGGATTTCACTCTACCTGGGGTGGCTCGGCTTGCTGTTCGGAGCGGCCTACGGAACGGGCAGGATCATCCCGATCGCCGGTGCCGGAGTCAGCGCGGAGCCGTGGCAGGAAAATGCCGCCCGAGCCTTGATGTCGCTCGGTTTCACGGGCGCCATCGTCGCAATTGTCGCTCTGCTCGTGCAATGGCGATGGACCGCCTGACTTGCAGGGGCCCCCACGACGCGTTGAACGGATGAACGTTCTGAAATTGCTGTTGAGGACGAGAGCTCTCGTTAACCGTTCGACAGTCAAGTTGAAGGTTGTCTTATAGCCCTGGCCGCTGCGCCGGGGCGGAAGTTGCTGAAGCTTAGCGACTCGGTTGACGGCGCGGATCTGAACTTCCCCACACGAGGGGTTGCGCCGCCAATTGAACCGGGATGCGACGAGCGAAGCGGCTCTGATTCGCTTTCGAAGTCATCTTCCGAAACCAGCGGCCTCGCCTTTCGCCAACACGAGAGGAGAGGCATATGACATTGGCGAGGACCGCTGGCACGAGGCGCTGCCAGGTCTGCGAGCAGGCAGCGCGGGTCCGGCTCGTGAAGCTAGGACTGTTGAGCCAGTAATGACGATAGGACCGCGTGACGACATTATTGAATTTGACAATTCTGCGATCGCTACATATGCTCGATAGTGCGCGGTGCGCCTCGCGCCCCTTCAGTAACCCCGCGCGCGACTCCAATTCAGTAGGTGTGATCATGGATCAGGAAAGCAAATCCAAGAGTCCCAAGCTCGGCTGGACCCTCGAAGAGCTAGCATACAGCCTGAGCGTATCGGTTCCTTTTCTGCGCCTTGAAGTGAAGCGCGGCAGGCTAAAGGCCGCGCACCTCGGCCGGCGCGTGGTTCTGCTAGACAGGGACGTTCAACGCTATCTGGCCGAGGCCAGCGATCGCGCGGCGTAGGAAGGGAAGCTATGAGCGTTTACAAGCGCGGTCAGACGTATTGGTACGAGTTCGCGTTCGCAGGCTCGCGAATACGGGAGAGTGCGAAGACCAACTCAAAGAGGTTGGCAGAGGAAGCCGAGCGAAAACGCCGGCGCGACCTCGAACTCGGTATCAACCGAATCACGAAAGCTAAAGAGATTCCGCTATTCAAGATCGCTGCGGAACGTCTCATTCAGGAAAAGCGCACGCGGCGATCGCGCAATACCGGCGAACTGTACAAGTACGCGCTCAAACCCCTGGTTAAGGTCTTGGGAACAAAGCTGGTCTGCGATATCTCCCCGGAGGACATCCACGCCTATCAGACGAGGCGTTTGGCCGCCGGTATCTCGGCTCGAACGGCCAACATCGAAGTCGGCGCGCTCCGCGCCGTCCTGAAAGCCCACCGCCTGTGGAGTCCGATTAGCGATGCGGTCGAAATGTTGCGCGAGCGCAAGGACGTCGGCCGCGCCCTCGACTACGAAGATGAGAGAAAATTGATCGCCGCGGCGGGAAAAAGCAGGTCCCCCGTGCTGCTTCCTCTCCTGGTCATAACGCTCGACACGGGGCTGCGCGCTGCGGAGATTCGATCGTTGCGTCGCAAAGACTTTAGTCTCGTTTGGAAGAATGGTGTTGTCGAAAGCGGATTCGTCACCGTTCCAAAATCGAAAACCGAGGCGGGAACAGGGCGCACCATTCCTCTTAGCCAACGTGCCCGCGCGGCGCTGACGCTTTGGCTGTCACGATTCCCGGAAGCCGGCGTGGACACGTTTGTATTCCCCCGCCACGCGATCGGGCTGGTAGGTCACAAGCGCCAGCCTCATATCTATGGGGTCTGCTTCGAGCAACCGATCGGCCAATGGAAGAAGGCGTGGAAGGACGCCTGCGCGGCGGCCGGAATACGCTACCGCTGGCACGATCTCCGCCACACGTTTATCACACGTCTGGCGGAGAGACCGGAGATTTCAGAGCAGACGATCATGAGCCTCGCCGGGCACGTATCGCGCTCTATGCTCGCCCGATACAGCCATATACGCAGCCAGGCCAAGCAAGAAGCCATTGCAGCGCTCGAACGAGCGGCCTCAACCGCGGTTTCTGCAACAGACTCCCCACAAAAGTCCCCACAGTCGGACCTCCCAGTGAAGACGCTTCTCAACTGAGTTCGAAAAACTACCGTGATTGATTAGAGAATTATTGGTGGACGCACCAGGACTTGAACCTGGGACCCCTTGCATGTGAGGCAAGTGCTCTAACCGGGCTGAGCTATGCGTCCACCGAGAGTATGCATTATCGCTTCCACTCCGCGCGGCGGCAAGCCCCGCGTCGTCATTGAGGAATCTTGGGCCTGAGCGATTCGCCGAGATCGTGTTGGGCGAGTCCTGACGAACCACAAAGCCTTCCTGACGGGCCGACGGTGTCGTTTCTGTGTCGTTTCGCACAGTTCGCGCAATGCCACTGCGCTCATGTGGCACTCCGCCGTGGGCTCGACGAAGCGCACAAAATCTTCGAGCACGAAGGAATAATTATGTTGGATGTGAATCGGACATCCACGCCGAGCGAAGCCGCTGTCGCATCCGGCGTGCAAGACCGTGCATCGAGAAATCGACCAAGGTCCGTTAAAGCCTGGGTGTTTGGAAAGTGCCGCGGCAAACACGAAATCTTACCGGGTGCCGGTCGGTAACCGACGAGGTATACAGGACGCGCGGGCTGCATTCGCCTCTCGGATATGTGGCACCCATGAAATTCGAGCAGCAATCGATCTCGGCCGCCGCGGCACACTACAGGTATCGACGAGGTCCCAATATCTATATCGCTTGCCGCTCCACCCTTTGAAAAACCTGACGAGTGGAGGCGAAGAGCTCTTTGCTCATTCACAGAACCAAAATAGAAATGCCTAGCGAACTAGTCAGATTGTTCGTCTTCTACCTGTCCAGCCTCAGGTGTTCACTCCCGACGCAGTCAAAGAACTCGGATCGAGCAAGATGAATCTGTTTTAATCCTCGCTGCCAGGTTCGGATCGTAATGTTCTTCTCTCTGAAGGTTATCAGATTAGTAAAGGCGATCAGTGCCCGCATTGTATTGGTCGTTGATGTCGGCTCTGCATTTTAAGGAGAGCCGGCACCCGCCACATCTACATCGGCGATTTCTACCTGAGCATCAAGCGCTTTCCCGATGTCGCGAAGCGCGCCTTTATAGGTTAGGCAAAACAGCGTCCGTCCCGCTGATCCACCAAGCTGGCAGGCAACCGCATGGCGTCCGGGAGTTTCGATCGTCTCGACTACTTTTCCGTTCAACACGCGAACGAAACGGTTTCTGTCGAACAAAGCAGCCCATACTGCGCCCGCTGCATCCAGGCAACTACCATCTGGCGCTCCCTCCAGGTCCGCAAGGAGAGACATCTCACCAAGCGAGCCGTCGGTTTTTATTGGGAAGCTCACCAAGCGGTTCGCACCGCTTTCACCCACGATGAGATGCCCGTCTGCCGTAACCATCGAGCCATTTGGGGACTTGAGTCCACGAGCGACCACTGATGCTCGTCCATCGAGTTGGACCAGTATGATGGAGCCGGGCTTGGGCGGCTCACCATTCAAAACGTCGTGGCCAAAATCTCCGACGTAAGCTCGGCCCTGGCGGTCAACGACCATGTCGTTTAGAAATGGCGAAAGTTTGCTGAGATCGGCCTGCTCTTCGAGCTTGTTCCCCTTGATACGCAGCAGGCGCCGCTCGCGTATCGAGACGACTAGAGGCGTGCCGTCCGGAAGAAAGCCAAGCCCGGATGGTGTTCCAGGCACCTTTACTACTGTACGTCGCTCACCGGCCAGAGTGATGGTAACGACTTCTCCGGCGCCAATTTCGGCCATCCAGAGCTCTCCATCACGCCAGCGTGGGCCTTCGAGGAACTTGAAGCCCGCGGCCAGCACCCGCAAATTACGCTCACTCATAGTGAACCTTCAACCTATAGTTTGCGCGCATCGACCAGGACCGCGCCGAGAATCGCCGGCTCTTTGCCCTTGTTTATCCAAGCATGATTAGTGCCGCGTTGAACCACGACATCGAAGGGCTTTAGCTTCACCTCGGTGCGGTCGAGCACCAGGGTAAGTTCGCCTGCGAGCAGAAAAACGTAGTCAACCGTGCGGGTCTTGTGCATTCCCGCATCGCGGCTGGTGTCCGGGCGGCAGTGTTCGGCTCCCATTTGAGCAAATGCTTTTGCGGTAGCTGCCTCTCGTTCCGCCGGGGAGATATTGGGATCTTCGGGAGGAATGACCGCGTAACGGAAGATGGTCCCTGATGGCGCCGGCTCGAGCGTATGCACTGACTGCGCGGCATCGCCGGGCGTGCCGTTGTCGGCGGGTGAGCCATCTGTCTGCCAGAACGCTCCAAAAGCCGTTGCGGGCCCTTCAATTGCTACGATTGACTTTCCCTCGGCATCGTGGCCCGTGACTATTCGACGAAATTGTGGCGCCATCGATAACCTCTCCGCCTGCGCTTTTTCCATTCCATCGGGATCATGGGCGCGGTGAACGCATCCCATTTGAAACCAAGCTTCGACCGCTACATCGCGATCCCGTAAAGCTCTGTGACGTTGTCGTGAAGAATCCAGTCCTTTTCTTCGCTGCTCAGCGATTGCGAATGCTCGCGGAGCAGCTCCTGCGAATTGGGCCAGGTCGAGTCGCTATGCGGGAAATCGTTCGCCCACATGAGCCGTCGCGGATTCAACATGCGCGTGCTTTGGAAGGCGACCCAGTCATCCTGGAATGTCGTGTAGATGTTTTCTCGGAAATAATCGCTCGGCCGCTTAGACAGCTTCTCCATGCCGATCCAGAAGCGATGGCGATCGTATGCGTGATCCATCCGGTACATGAAGTGCGGCACCCAACCGGCATCCGCCTCGACACAAACTATCTTGAGCTTCGGATGTCGCTCGAAAACACCCCCCATAATGAGCATTCCCATAATATCCTGGTTACCCCGGATGATTGACATGAAGGAGTTGGCTTTTGGCCCGCGCGGGGGGTTGGCAATTCCCTCGCGCGAGGTGAGGATGTGGAAGCTGAGCGGCATGTTCATCGAGATCGCGGCTTCAAAGAACTCGTCGTAGACCTTGCCGTCGTAGTCTTCGACAATCGGAAAACCCGGCATCATCACGCCGCGCAGTCCCATCGACCTGATCTTCTCGAGATCGTTGATGCCTTCATCGGGCGTGCGCATCGCGGTCTGACCAAGGCCCAGCAAACGATCCGGATGCGGACTGCAGTACTCCGCGATCCACAGGTTGTAGGCGTCGAAGCAGGCTTTCTTGTAATCCGGGTCGGGGTGATTACACAGAACCATCCCGACACTAGGATAGATGACTTCGGCGGCAACTCCATCGCGGTCCTGGTCGGCCATCCGCGCTTCGGGATCCCATCCTCCGCGATGAAGATCCGAGAATTTCGCGAACCTTGCCGAGGTCGCAAGGCCTTCCGCCGAAACCCCGGCTGCGGCGACAAGTCCCATTGGGATCGTTTGCTTCATACCCTCAACGACATAGGTGTCGCCGCTTTGCTCCTGCCACACTACGCGCGGCGCGATGTCCTTGTACTTGTGCTCTATTCTCGCGATGTAAGTGTCGGGCGGTTCCATGATGTGCGAGTCGGACGAGATAATCGGCTTGGTGATCAGTGTGTTCGCCATGACCTTGACTGCTCCTGGATGCGTCTACATGAAAGGGGTTTCGTTTCCGAATAGCTGTTCACCCACCAGCTAATGCTTGTTCTACGAATGCAAAACCTCGCCTGGAGTCGCTCCGGTGTAGCGCTCATTCTCGTAAACGGGCACACCGTTGACGAAGGTGTGAATCACGCCGGTCGCCGCCACTATCAAACGCTTGCCGCCTCCCGGCAGGTCATCTCTCATGGTGCCGCGCCGCGCAGAGCCAACCGTGGCGGCGTCGAAGACCGCGATATCGGCGACGTTTCCGGTCTTCAGCCGGCCACGCCCGTCTAGACCAAAGAAGTCGGCCGGTTCCGACGTTAGACGCTTGACGGCGTACTCGAGCGTGATGGCCTCAAGTTCGCGCGCGAAATGGCCCAGCAGATAGGTGCAATAGCCCGCGTCGCACAAGAGGCTGACGTGCGCGCCGGCATCCGAGAGACCAATCATCGGGCGCGGATCATTGATCAACTTACTCAGCCTTTCTTCGTTGGTGTTAAAGACCGCCTGCATGAAGGAGACGTTCAGGTCGTCTTCAATCGCGAGGTCTAGCATAGTCTCGAATTCGTGGCCTTCGCGTCCGCGAGTTCGTGCGATCTCGGCGACAGATTTGCCTATCAGGCTTCTCATTTCCGGTTTGCCGACGTCGCAAACCTCGACTCGGTTGAAATTGCGGCGTAGTACGCCCCCTTTCATCTCGTCGACTACTGCGCGCCGAAAATCAGGGTCAGCATAAAGCTGCCTCAGCTTCTCCGGCGGCTGGCCAACAGCCGGTTGCCATGATCGCATCAGGGAAAAAGCCATCCCCGACTTGAATTCGATTTCGGCAATCAACGGTCGACACCCCATCTGTGGAACACCGCCGCGCTTTATCAATTGCTCTGACCGTTGCAGTGTCTCGAGCGCGGCATTCGGCTGGTCTTCTAGATCGAATACTGCCAGCCAAGTAACACGCCGTCCGCTCTCGTCCAGCAGGAATTGCAGGAGATCCAACTCATGGTCCTGGATATGACCGAACTTCTGCGTCAGGGTTATTTCGATAACGCCTTTGCCCAGGTCGCCTAGCGTGTTCGCATAAGTTTTTAATTCCGACCGGTCGGCCAACCGGCAGGCCAAGGGCCGTCCCTTGTAGCCGATATGTTGAACGCCCGTGGTCAGCGACCAGCCGAGCGCACCCGCGCCTACAGCCTCGCGCAAGAGCGCCGCAATTTTCTCCGTTTCCTCGAGCGTCGCCGCGCGCTCCATCGATTCTTCGCCCATAACGTAATGCCTGAACGGCGTGAGCGGCGCGATGAACCCTAGGTTCACCGCACTCCCGCGTTTCGCGGCTGCTTGCATGTAGCTAGGAAATGTCTCCCAGTCCCACGTGACGCCGCGTTTGAGCACTTCGTACGGGATCGCCTCGACGTTGACCAGATCGTGCGTCACGATGTCGCGTACTTGCGGGCGGCAGGGCGCCAGCCCCACGCCGCAGTTGCCCATCACCACGCTGGTCACACCATGCCACGAGGAGGGAGTGATCTGAGGATCCCAACAGATTTGCGCGTCGAAGTGCGTATGCGGATCGACAAAGCCGGGCGCCACAATTAACCCATCGGCATCGATCGTCTTTGCCGCACCGTCCGTGATTTTGCCTATTTCCGTGATCACCCCGTCTTTGACCGCAACGTCGGCCTGGCGTCGCGGCGCCCCGGTTCCGTCGACCACGGTTCCGTTCTTGATCAACAAGTCATATGACATGATGTTGCCTCTAGGGTTCCTGTGTCTCAGACGCTCAAGCCGTAGAGCTCGGCGACGTTGTCGTGCAGAATCCAGTTCTTTTCGTCTTCGGTCAGCGACTGCGCATGCCTCTGCAATAGCGCTTGTGAATTAGGCCAGGTTGAGTCGCTATGCGGGAAGTCGTTCGCCCACATGAGCCGGTGAGGATTCAGCATCTCGGTGCTTTTGAAAGCCACCCAGTCGTCTTGGAACGTTGTGTAGATATTCTCGCGGAAATACTCACTCGGCAGTTTTGATAGCGTGCCGGCCGGCAACCAATATCGATGACGATCGTAGGCGTGATCCATCCGGTACATATAATGTGGCACCCAACCTGCGTCCGCTTCGACGCACACCACCTTCAGCTTCGGATGACGCTCAAACACACCACCCAGGATGAACACGCCCATGAGGTCCTGGCAACCGCGGATAATCGAAAGGAAGGCGTTCAGTTTAGGACCACGACTACTGGTTAAGCTGTCATCCTGGCTGGTCAGGATGTGGAAGCTTAGCGGTATGCCGAGATCGACCGCTGCTTCGTAAAAGGGGTCGTAAACTGCGCTGTCGTAATCCTCGAGCTTCGGATTGCCGGGCATCATCACACCCTTGAAACCCAACCCCTTAATCTTCCGAAGGTCCTCGATACCTTCGGCGGGCGAGCGCATCGCGGTTTGTCCCATACCAATCAGGCGGTCCGGATTCGCATCGCAGTATTCCGCAAGCCACAGGTTGTAGGCGTCGAAGCACGCCTTCTTGTAATCGAAGTCCTTGTGGTTGCAGAGGAACATACCGAGTGATGGATAGATTATCTCCGCGGAGATGCCATCCAGTTCCTGGTCGGCAATACGCGCTTTCGGATCCCATCCGCCACGATGAAGATCGTCGAACCTGGTGCCGGAGTCTCTGAGCTTCTCCAGTTTCCGGGCTTCGATTCCGGCGGCGGCAGCAAACGAAAGCGACAGCGGCGTCTCGATGTCTTTCACGATAAACACATCGCCGAGCTTCTCGTGCGGCACCATCCGTGGCGCGCTGTCCTTGTATTTGTGGTCGATTCGCTCAACGTAGGTGTTGGGCGGCTCGATGATATGTGAATCTGCGGAAATGATTGGCTTATCCATTTTCGTCCTGGTTCGTCCTCTTAGCGGCCTTGTAGATAGCTCGACGAGCTCTACACCCCCGGCGCGATTGGTCCGCGCAGCAATCGGCCCGGCAGGGCCCCGGTATGTTCGTTGTTCCGGAGCAACACCTGGCCATTCACGATCGTTGCGAGAAATCCGGTCGACTTCTGCTTGAGTCGCCGCGCTCCGGCCGGGAGATCGTATTCGAGCGTGGGCATTTGCGGCGCTACTGTCGCGGGATCGAAGATAGCTACGTCGGCAAAGGATCCTTCGCGTAACAGGCCGCGTCCCCGCAGTCTCCAGAAACTCGCCAGTTCGAATGTTATCTTACGGATAGCCTGCTCGAGCGTAAGCGCCTGCCGCTCTCTCACCCAATGACCCAACAGATGTGTCTGAATCGATGAGTCCATGATTTGCGAAACATGAGCGCCCGAGTCGGAGAAAGTGACGACCGACCGCGGATGGCGCATCATCGCCAGCACTAAGTCCTGATCTTCGTTAACTACCGGCTGAATGAAAAACTGCTTCAGATGCTTTTCGAGCGCAAGATCGATAATCAGATCGAGCGGGTCCTTGCTTGTTTCTCGCGCGAGCTGGGCCAGCGACGGCCAGGGCGGCAGCGGTTTGTCCAGCACGAAGAACCAGTCGTATTCCGGCGGCCGCGCTTCCGCGCCGATCGTGCGATGGGGATTACGGACGTATTCGCGCGCTGCCTCGATCAACTTGGCGCGCATATGGGGATTTCTTAGCGCGGCTTCCTGTTCAGGCAACGGCAGCTTGCGCACCTCGCGCCATACGAGCGCATTGTCGAACGGCATCACGCTTTCGAACGAGAGCAGGACGCTGATCCACCGGCTGGACGTTTGGACCAGCATCTTGCCGCCGGCGGCAACGGTTTCGTCAGCCAGGTCGAAGAACGAACGCCACATTTGCGGATCGGGAGATTTGCGCGATGATGCACCTCCGAAAGTCACCGGCACGCCCGTTTCGACCGCCAACGTTTTGAGCCTCTTGTTGAAGTCGACCATCAGTTCCGGATCGCGATCGACGCTCTCTTGGGCGAGCTCGAAGACTCCGGCGCGCAGTTCTCCCATCACACCGACTAGCTGTCGAACTTCGTCCCAACTTGCGAGGCGACTGGCGACCGGGCGGCTATCAGGTGTTTCGTGGTTGCGGTTGCGCGAAGTGCTGAAACCCGCAGCTCCCGCTTGAATCGCATTTCGTAGCTCGCGCTTCATTGCCGAGAGGTCTTCGGAATCGGCTTCTTCCGTGAAAGCTCGCTCTCCCATCACGTAAGTCCGAAGCGCCGAATGACCGACATAGGCGGTGTAGTTAATTCCTTTCGGCAACCGGTCGACGGCGTCGAGATACTGAGCGAAGTTGTCCCACGACCACTTGATTCCCGCCTCCATCGCGCGTGGTGAAATATCCTCGGCCCGTTCGAGGTTCTTCATGACCAGGAGTTTGTCTTTTTCAGCACACGGCGCGAGTGAGAAGCCGCAGTTCCCCATCACCACCGAAGTAACGCCGTGCCAGCAGGAGCAGGTGCCGAGAGCGTCCCAAAAAATCTGGGCATCCATGTGCGTGTGGCCATCGATGAAACCAGGCGAGACCACCTGCCCTTCGGCATTGATTACTTCTTTTGCGGTGCCGCTGACTTTCCCGATGGAGGCGATGCGATCGCCCACGATGCCGACGTCGGCCTGGTAGCGCGGCAATCCCGATCCATCGACGACAGTTCCGTTGCGAATGATCAAATCGTAAGACATCATCGTGACCTCTTGATAGAGCGGCCGGCTTCAATCGCGGCTGCGTCCGCTACTTTCCTTCGTTGCGCCTCAGTTCAAGTCCATCCGGTAGAGCTTGATCACATTCTCGGACAAGATCTTGCGTCTGACCGTGTCGCTAACATTGGCGAAGTCGCGGGCAATGACTTCCTGCGAATGCGGCCAGGTCGAGTCGGTGTGCGGAAAATCCGACGCCCACATGAAATGGTCCTCGCCGAAATAGCTGCACGTTAGCGGTGCGACTGGATCGTCCTGGAAGGTCGCCCACAGATGCTCGCGGAGGTACTCGCTCGGCATCTTCTTCAATCTTCCACCGGGCTGCTTGCCGTATAGTTTTTCGTGGCCGTGATCGAGACGATGGAGGTAGTGGGCAACCCAGCCAGCATCGTTCTCCGCTGAAACTATCTTCAGCTTTGGAAAGCGCTCCAGCGCACCTCCGTAAATCAGACTGCGAATCGACTGCTGGATTTCGAAAATCGGATCGATGGCTGGAAAAGGACTCGCCGTCGCACCGTCCTCTTTTGCAGCGCCCGCTTTCGCATCGCCGGCTTCTTCTTCCTTCGACCTGTCGAACTTGAATTTGATCTCGCGCTGTTTTCTCTGCGTGATGATGTGCAGCGAGATCGGCAGGTCTAGATCCTGGGCGGCCGCCCAGAAGGGATCGTACAGGGCTTTCGAATACGGCCGGTCCTCGGGTGGCGCGCCCCAGATCATCGCGCCGCGCAAACCAATCTTGGCGCAGCGTTGAAGTTCCCTCACTCCAGCCTCGATGTCCTCCAAGGGGATCAGCGCGATCGGATAGAGTCGCTTGGGGGCATGGGAGGCGTACTCGGCCAGCCAGTTGTTGAAGACGGAAAAGCACGCATGTTGCAGTTCGGCATCGTCGAGCGCAAAAAGCGGCATCCCAAGCGTGGTATAGAGCACCTCGGCCGCGACCCCGTCGATATCCTGATCCTTGAGCCGCTCAACCGGATCCCATCCGCTAGGACGCGCAGCTTCGTAGCCTTTCCTAAGATGCTCCTTGAGTTCGGCGCCGCTCTTGCCGATACCAAAGCCGGCCGCCACAGGAAATGGATGGATTCCCGGGGCGACAAACCGGTAGCTGCCATCTTCCTGTTGCACGACCCTGGGCGCCCGATCCTGGAATTTGCGATCCAGGCGTTCGGTCCACAAAGTGGCGGGTTCCATTACGTGGGAATCAGCGGACACGACATGGGTAGCCATTTCTGAGTCCTCCCTCAGGAGTTTGCGGTGACCGGAGCGGATTCAAATCTAAAGAGTTTGTTATTGCGCGGCCCGTTGTTTTACGTCCTTCGCCGGGAAAGCATCGCCGTTGACCGTTATCGGCGCAGGATTCAGCTCCAGACCGAATCGAAGCCGCTTTCGTCTGCGAATCGCGCGAGGTTCAGCTCTTCGTTGAATAGGTCGCGATCCGGCCGAACCGGATCCCTAGACACCGCCGCGCCGCGTTCTTCGGCTTCGTAGCGCTGCCAGTCACCATAGTTCTGATTGAAGATTGCTACTCCGACGCGCACCGCCGTTTCTCCTAAGGCGAACTCGTGCTCGACTTTTTACCTTTCACCTGATGGTCTTGGATCGTCGCCCCTCGTTCGCGCCGCAGCGACCAGGCCTTGCAAATACGAATCAAAGGCTTTGCTCAAGAATCCCTTGGCATCGAGTCCAGTCGTGTGTGCGAGATGGTCGGGATCGCGAGCGACCATAAATGCACCGTTGATGGTCGACCAGATCGCAACCGATACACCGATCGGCCCCAAGGGATCACTTATCAGACCCTTAGTGAAGGCCCGCTCGACGCTGCCGCTGAACACTCGGAAGAGTTGCTTGCTACGTGCACTGCCGCGGTCGAAAGCCCTAAGTTCTGAAGCACGCCTCAATCGCTTTCTGATGTCGGAATATCGCACTGGTTCGCTGATCAGAACCGGCTCGCCGTATTCATGGAGATATTCGATGTAGACCGATCCAAGGGCACGAATTTCTTCGAGGGGTTCTAGCCCGCGAGACTTCACTCGCCGCTGGCCTTCGCTTAGTCGCTTGCCGAATTCGGCGCGCAGGCTCAGGTACACTTCGTCGCGCGATGCGAAATGGATGTAGATGGTTCCGACCGCGACACCAGCCTCGCGTGCGATCATTTCCATCGTCGCATTTTCCACTCCGCGGCGGATAAAAACTCGCGACGCTGCATCCATAATGCGCTGCGCCCGCGCTTCGCTTTCCTCACGCCGTTGCTCAGTGATTTGAATTGAGGCCTTTAATCTTCTCCGCCGCTGTGAATATAAATTCATGAATTTCTGTTCAGGCTCTATTCTGGTTCATCGACAAAGTCAAATGGTAAAGTTTGAGGGCGGTGAATGACCGACGCGGGGGAAGGTACTGGAGAAGCCCGGTTTTACACTGAGACACGTGAGCTGGTCCATCGCTCGGGGGGCGAGAAACGCCTTGCGCGAGAAGGACTCTGTGAGGACGCTCCATTCGGCTCCTCAGTATACCCGTTCGAAGAAATCGTTGTGCGCGGTGTCAGTGGTTGAGAGCGATGCCGCCGACTGTCTTGCGACCGGTAATGAGGGTTTCTATCGTGCCATCAGGACTGCGGCGAAAGACCCTGCCACCGCGTGCGTCGCTGTAGTAAAGACGGGTGCGTTCGTCAATTCGCGGGCCTTCCAATAGTCCGTAGCCAGTTGCCAATGTTTCGAATTGCAAAGTCGTAGTCCTCAATCAGGTTGAAAAGGCTTTCGCCGTTATTTGAGCAATTGCAGTCCCTCAAGGTCGCCCTTCTCGCGCCATTGGGCCAGCATCGCATTGAACTGGTTGATGCCGGGCGTGTAGATCTGGTCGAAGATTCCGATCGACGAAGTATCGCCTTCGTTGTTGTAGTAGCCGGGCGTGCAGGAGGAGAGAAAATCCTTGCTGCTGGCCACGAGCCCGCGAATCGTCTCCACCCACTTCTGTTCGGCTTCCGGTGTCGCCTCCACCGCAACCACGCCGCGACTTCGCACTTCCTTGATGATGTAAGCAATGTGCTGAGCCTGATCATCAAACATCGAAGTCATGTTCGCCGACAAGGCATTCTGCCCGACGCCAATAAAGAACCAGTTTGGAAAGCCGCTGGTTGAGTGACCATGCAAGGTACGCAGGCCGTTTTTGTAGTACTGGGAAAGCTTCCGACCCTCGCGTCCGTAGATCTCGAAGCGAGAGGTTCGAATGAAACTGCCGATCTCGAACCCGGTCGCGTAGATGATGCAATCGACTGAGTATTCGAGGCCATTAGCCACAACGCCCTTACTCGTGATTCGTTCAACGCCCTTTGCCTCGCTGACATCGACCAGCGTCACATTCGGACGGTTGAAGGTGGGTAGAAATTCGTCATTGAAGGTCGGCCGCTTGCAGAACACGCGAT
>DASXMJ010000009.1 GCA_036495685.1 Candidatus Binataceae bacterium
CCCCGCTAATGATCCATGGTCCGCGTTCCCGGGCGGAGGTCCCGATTTGTTGGAGAAGTGGGGCCCCGTGCGGTTTGGCATATCCGGATTTCTGCTGCTCGCGATGGCTGGCGTCTTCATCAAGATGGTCATGCGGCACGCGCTGAACATCAAGTACATCTTGGTAACTCCCTGGATTAACATCTGACGCGTGGCGCAGCGCAAGTGTGTACGTCCTGGGCAAAGTGCTGGAGGCGTTGGGATGCGCCGACGTAGGATTCGCGCTTTACATCGGTGTCACTCAGCCGCACGGGATGGGCAACGAGTTCAAGCTGACCGGCATCGGAATCCTAGTGTTCCTGGTCGGCTACATTGTCGAGAATTTATCCGGCGAGCGCTCCTGACTCCGGCCAGGGGCGGGGGTGCGCGCATTGACAGACGGTTATTGAGAGCAGGGTGAGAACAGATGGCGGGCAGACCGGGGCTTGATCCCAGCGAAGAAGCAAAATCCTACAGCGCGATGTTCGTGCTGATGGTCGCACTGTTGCTGGGAGCGGCGGTGTGGTCCATCTGGGACGACAACATTTCGCGCCGCCCGTGGAAAGAATACCAGGTCGAGTTCGACCGGCTCGCCTACAACAAGTACATGAAGGACGCGGCCGCGGAGCAGAAAGTGCTCGACGCGGATCCCCAATACCAGAAGGACACCAAAGGACTTGCCCAGGCGAAGGCCGAACTTGCCTCCGGCGCCACCGCCAAGAAACTCGACGACCTGCGCGCCCAGCTTAAGACCACCAGGGAAGTTGCCGACGACAAGGAACAGGCGGCGCGCTTCACCAAGTCGTTCCTCACCGAGCGATGGTACGATTACAACCACGCAATCCAGGAGAAGCAGGACCCCTCGCACTACATGGCGGAGATAAACCAGCTCAACGCGGAACTCGCGGTCGAGCAAAAAATCTCCGATGCCTACACAGCCCAGGTCCAGGGCCTCAAGGATCAGATCGATTCCATCAACTCAAAAGAGTTCGACCTGACCCAGAAGCTGGTCGAAATGACCAAGAAGCGCGACGACGCTATCGATAAGGCCGACACCTATCTGATCCCGATAAAATTCGGCAACCACGTGCTCTTCCGTTATCCCAAGATCCCCAAGATCCAGCAGACCTCAATCGAAGATTTCGATCGCAACGCCTTCGACGAAGCCGTAGCGCGCGTCGACCGCTGTCAGTCCTGCCACATGGGTATCGACAAGCGCGGCTTCGAAGATGCGCCGCAACCGTTCCGCACCCATTCCAACTTCGATCAGATCATCGGCAAACATCCTACCGATAAGCTCGGCTGCACTCCTTGCCATGAAGGGCAACCTCCCGCGGTCAATTCGGTTGCGATGGCGCACGGAGACATCGAGCACTGGGAGCACCCGCTCCTGCGCGGCGAAGAGATGCAATCCCGCTGCATCAAGTGTCACGTCGATGTCGGTTCGCTGCGCAACAAGGACGGCGAACAGATCGCGGTGAACTGGGTCAACGGCGAGCGACTGTTCCAGCAGATGGATTGTGCCGGATGCCACCTGCTGAAGGGCTACGAAGACACGCCCAAGATTGGCCCCTATCTGAAGCTCGCCAGCGCCAAGCTCGATCCATCATGGACCGTGCGCTGGATTACCAATCCGCACGTGTTCCGGCCGCATACGCGGATGCCCAACTTCATGTTCTCCCGCGACGAAGCGACCAAGCTCGCCGCATATGTCCTGGCAAGTTCGGACAAGCAGTCGGTGGATTGGCTGAAAGCGCACCCGGAGCCGGCGTCGCTGGAACAGGACATCAAGAACCCCGGCCTGATCGAAGAAGGCAAGGGCCTGTTTGAATCGGTCGGATGCAAGGGCTGCCACGCGATCGATGCAGATCAGATCGGCGCGCCGGTCGGCGACGATGCGCACTTCATCCCGGCCGCCACTCGCACCGCCAAAGATTTCGCTCCGAACCTGAGCCACATCGCCGAGAAGACCGGTGCCGGATGGGTCTATGCCTGGCTGAAGAATCCGCGCGATTTCTCACCCCACACCGCCATGCCGTCGCTGCGGCTTTCCGATCACGAAACCGAGGCCCTGACCGCGTTTCTGATGACGCATGGGCAGAAGAAGGAAGATCCCGGCGTCGAGACCGCGCTCAAAGATCCGACAAATATTAGCGCCGGCGAATCCCTGGTCCGCAAATTCGGCTGTTTCGGATGTCACGAAGTCGAAGGCATGGACAAGGAGTCGCGAATCGGCGTCGAGCTGACCACCTTCGGCTCCAAGCATCTCGACGAGTTGTTCTTCGGTGATCGGACCGACGTTCCGGAGACCTGGAACGACTGGACGTTTCACAAACTCCAGGATCCACGCATCTACGCGACCAAGGATGTCGAGCAGTTGATGCCCAACTTCGAATTCCAGGACGCCGACATCAAGAACCTCCGCGTGTTCCTGGCAAGCCTCACCGAGGGTACCGTACTGGAAAAATACCGGATGCCCGGGAGCGCGGAGCAGGATGCGATCGTTGCCGGTCGGCGGATGGTCAATTACTACAACTGCGTTGGATGCCACATTGTGGAAAATCGTGGCGGTTACATCCGCCGCTTCTATCCCGAGGACCAGATTAATTTGGCGCCGCCGATCCTGAATGGCGAAGGCTTGAAGGTCCAACCCGATTGGCTGTTCACCTTCTTGCAGGGCCCGACCCCGATTCGACCGTGGCTGAAGATTCGGATGCCCACCTTCCATTTCGACAATCACGAGGGCGACACCCTGGTGAATTACTTCACCTCGTTGTCAGGCGTGCAGGTGCCGTACGAATTCCTGAATACCAACCTGATCGCCACTCCGACCCTGGAGGCGGGTGCCAAGCTGATGTCCAAGGACTATTTCAACTGCTTCAGTTGCCATCAGCAGGGCGATAAGAAGCCCGAAGGCCCGCCCACCGGATGGGCCCCCGACCTCGGGTTGGCCCACAGTCGGCTCAATCCCGAATGGATTTTGCTGTGGCTCAAGAATCCACAAGCGGTTCAGCCGGGTACCAAGATGCCGTCGTTTTATCCGGGCGGCCCCGACGACATTTTGGGGGGCAACGAAGCCGAGCAGATTAAGGCGATTCGTGACTACATATTCTGGTTTGGGACGCACCCGGGTCAGGCATTGCCTTCGGGCACGCCGGTCAAGGTGACCAGCAAATAAAGGAAGTATCGTTCACACACACTGGAACCTGAGGAGACTTCTGGAGGTAAAGGTATGAAGAAGTTTGCGGTTTTGGCGGCGGGCTGTGCCGCCATCGCGATAGGCATTTGCGTCGCGGGCTATCAGGCCGCGGCCGACAACACAGGCACTATCAGCGGCACCGTCAAGTTTGACGGGACGGCGCCGGCGCCCAAGAAGGTCGAAGTTACCAAGGACAAGGAAGTTTGCGGGCTCAAACCCCACTTCGAAGAGGCACTGATCGTAGGAAGCGGTGGGGGAATCGCAAACGCCGTGGTGGTGCTCAAGGATGCCAAGGGCACGGTGAAGCCTGGCGACGTGAAGTTCGATCAGAAGGGCTGTGACTACGTGCCGCACGTCCTCGCGTTCCCGGCCGGTTCGACCGTCAACATCATCAACAGCGACGGCATCCTGCATAACATCCACACCTACTCAAAGGTGAACCCGCCCTTCAACATGGCGCAGCCCAAGTTCAAAAAGGTGATCAAGCAAACGGTTGAGAAGCCAGAAATCATCAAGGTCAACTGCGATGCGCACGGATGGATGCAGGGATGGTGGTACGTGACTGATACGCCTTACTACGCGGTGACCGATGACAATGGTAACTTCGAGATTAAAGACGTGCCGCCGGGTAGCTACACGATCGAAGTGTGGCAGGAAAAGCTCGGAACCCAAGACCAGAAAGTCGATGTCAAGGCGGGCGCAGCTGCAACCGCGAACTTCACATTGAAACCCAAGGCGTGACGGATGTCGACGTCGGCAGCCTAGTAGGTTGTTCGGAGAGACTCGCCGCGCACCACTCGCGGCGAGTCTCGGTGCGCCAGGTCCGCGCGATCTGCGCAATTTGTGGATTTGTGATGGAGCAGAATCGGGGCGATGATCAAACGGCTTGATCACCTCGAGGTTGTGACGGCAGACCTGACTGACGCCGTCTCGATCTACGAAAGAAACTTTGATTTCAAGGTGATCCGGTCCGTCGACGGCAACGGCGCCTCAGTCCGAATTGGTGATTCCGAGATCCTCTTGGTGTCCGGCAACCCGGCAGCTGAAATTATCGCTAACTCTGGCGAGGGGATGTTCGCCCTGTGGCTCGAAGCCGCCGACGTGGAGTCGGTTGCGGCGGCGCTTCGCAAATCCGGAATCGATCCCGGCACCATCCAAAAAGAGCAGGGCCGCCGGATCCTCACCATCGACCCCCGACACGCCAACCAGGTTCCGCTGTTCATTTTCGACCGCAAAGCGTGAGTCTCCCGTCTGGTCGGCTCCCTCTTTCGCTTCATTCGGCGGCTTTCCTGCGCGAGCGCACGCTGGCGGAGAGACTCGCCGCAGGAATCCGAATCGCCACGCGGAGCTGCTTCCCGCCGTCTGGCGAGAAAAGGCCTGCGTCGCGGTCAACGCATCCCCTCTGCGGACTGCGCCACCGACTGAATGGAGGCGCGTGCGGCCTCGCTAATGGTCGTGCCTTTCGAACTCGATCTAAGCGCTTCGAAGGTCGCGGTAAATTGTCGATCGAGCAGATCGAACCGAAGCGGGTGCTCCCCCGTCGAGTAGTGGAAGGGCGTGCCCTGATAGTAGTTCGTCAGCGCGTTGGCCACAGACTGACTTGAGCCGCTGGTCGCAAGTTGCTCTCCCTGGCACTGCAATCGTTCCATCAGATCGGCGGAGGTGCAGTCCTGTGCGATGGGATTGAGCTCAATTCGTGTGATCACCAAATCTGCGCCCGCGGTATGCACCGCGCAGTGGTAACCTAGATTGCCCATCACCAGTCGTCCGGTTGCAGTCATCGAATTATCGGCTCCGGCGACCTGGACATCCCTGGCGACCATTTTCTGGGTCATGCCCTCAATCGGGATCGGCACTTCATATTCGGGCGCATAAAGCTTCAGCAAATCATTGATGAAGGAATATTGTGCCCCAACCACCATATTCGCTTGCTTCGGAACCCCGGCAGTCTGGGTTGCCAATGATTCCTCTCGCGCTAACGCCGCGAGAGGATCGCCGGCTCTTCCGCTCGCGAACAGCGCGGCGACGATGGCGGTGCCGGGAAAACCAAACGCCACATCAAACCGGCGATCTTCTCCAGGCGGCGGCAGGACGGCGAGATTGGACGTGGGGTAGCTGGCGAGGGTCCGTATGCCGGCGAAGGAGGGCGCGCTCGTTGCCGCCTGCCTGGTTGCTGGCGCAGCGTCGGAGAGCGCGAGTTTGAGTTGCCACGGCGCCCATACAAGCTCTGCCCTGACCGCGTCAATCCAGTTGGGAGCCCCGGGACTCTCGATCGCCCGTTTCGCCACCGCCGACAAAGCGTCGTGACAATCGGTGGCAGACAACGGTTTCGGCGAAAAGATGCTTTCTGCCGGAATCGCGATTCCGACGGCGTAACCACCTCCATGACCGTCAGTCCCGCAATAGACCAGGGTCGCGATCTTGACTTGCACCGACGAGGTTGCCGACCTACCCGGTAGATCGACGGTTAGGGGTACCAGCTGCTGGGCGATGCTTGAGATAACACTCGGCAGCAGGACGGCGGTTGCCAAAGGCGTATCCTCGGCATGCACCGTGGAGACGCCCACCGTGAATATCGCGATGACCACCAAGCCCACCCACCATCTCATCCCATTGGTTCGCATCCGACTCCGTTCCTCTTCCAGTAAAATACACGTTGGCACTCGGCGCCGTGGCGGCGGCACACTTTTAACAATGGATTTGCCAGTTCCTGGCAAATCCTAGCCGGGAATTTATGGTCGATGCGACGGCGGATTGCTCAATTCGTGGAGCAAGACCCTTGCATCGTTCATATCGGAGGTCTCAAAGCCCTCGGTAAACCCGCAATCAGAGTCCGAAGTCGTACGAGCTGCGTGCCACGACCTCACTCGCGCGACAGCGCCGTGATACTGGACGGTATGATGAAGCTCGCGCCGCGCTCACCGAGATCTACCACGTGTCACTTCGATAGCCTGCCTGAAACATTGTTGAGCTTGGGACTTGGTTTGAATTCTGGAGGCACCAGCCTTCCGCCGTCGTGCCAATGCGCCCATGAGGCGATGACCCTCCGCTTGGTCCCGCCACTCGCCGGTTTCTGTCACCGGCGAGAGCGTCTCACGAGACGCCTTCAGGGCCTGCTGGAGGTCTACCGCAATATCGTCGGTCTCGGCTAGGCAGATAAGAACCCAAGGCCAATTTATCGGTTGTCTTATAGATCTCCGGGCCCCGAAGTATCTCCCCTATCCCTTCCTGTGTCTTAATTGCGCGGAGCGAGAGAACCTTCTGGAAGGATTATTCGGTGGCCGGACCGGCGCAGGGTTAGCTCGTCTCGAGAACTACTTTGCCGTCAGAATCGATCTTCACCGCTGGCGCCTGCGTGAGCCGGCAAGCCGCGCCGCTGACGCATTCTCCGCTACGGATATCGAATCGATAACCGTGCCACGGGCACTCCACGACTCCGCCCTCGATACGCCCGTCTCCAAGCGGGCCCATCATATGCGCACACAGCGCGGAAAAAGCGACCAGCTTCGCATCGAGCTCCACGACTTTGAACCGTGTCCCAGCGAAATCGGTTTCCAAAGGGAGCCGCGCGTGCAAATCCGCGATCTGGCCGATAACCTGCCGCGTCGCTTTTCCCGAAGGGTGGCCCGCACGGATGCGATCGAGCTCGGTCTGACGCACCGTCATCATCGCAACGTCTTCGTCATAGAGCCGCGCGTACAGCCTGTGGTAGTAGTCCCGCAACCGACCGACGGCGGATTCTCGCGCACCCGGCACAAAGAAATCGACCACCACCAGGGTGGTTCGCTCGGCAAGCGAAAACGCGTGCGTCCAAATTTCGGTGCCGGTACCGGAGCCTTCCAGGGTGCTTGTGATCCAGCGCCGGCAATCGCGATCAAGCTTCAGTTCGATTACCAACCCGCGCTGCTCTTCATATGGATGAGTCCACACCCGCGCGCGAAAGCCCCAATCGCCCGATTCGATTCGTTCGATGCGAGAGAAGTTCGAGCGATGCAGGTAGGGCAGATGTTCCCAATCGATCGCGTTTTCGTAGAGCCGTTCAAGACTGACCGGGAGCTCACGGCGATAAGTTCCGATATGCGGAACTCGCGCATTCATCGCGGTCATACTCCTTCGACGAACAGCGCGCGGACCGCCTCTTCCAGCCTGCGGGTCAATTCTCCACGGTCGCTGCTTTTGAGGTTCGCGGTGGGAATCGGCGCGCCGATCGTCATCCGCATCTTGCCGCCAGGGACCACCACCTTCGCCAGCCGCGGAAAGAACGCGCCTGAGCCGCTTACCGCCATCGGCACTGCCGGTAGTTTGGTCAGGGCGGCAAGCCAAGCTGCGCCGTCCTCAAACTCATGGACCCGGTTGTCGCTGTACCGATGGCCTTCCGCGAACACGCAAAGACTGAAGCCCTTGCGGACGATCTCGACGGCCCGACGAATTTCTTTTCCGCCGCCCTGGCGATCGATGATCACATGACCGCCATGCTTGAGCGCGTAGCCGACCAACGGGATCTTCATCAGCTCTTTCTTGCCAACGAACCTGATCCGTCCCGGCATGTAGGCGGCGATGGCAAAGATGTCGAAGAAGCTCTGATGGTTGCAGACCAGAACGTAGGGGCCTAAGTCTCGAACCCTTTCCAGCCCCTCGATCTCAACCCGAATGCCACAGATGTTTATGAGGGAACGTGCCCAGACGGTCGTCAGGGTTGTGAGCGCGCGCAGTTGTCCGAACCTTGCGAGAATTACAGCCGGGACCGCACATAACGCGGTCACCAACGCACAGGCAGCAGTAGCGAGCGCGCCCCATAGGCTCCGGAAGAGCCGCGCCGGCGAGCTGGACGCCAACGAAACGGTTTCGGCCTGATTCGCCATCGCGGCAGCATTATACCTGCCGCATAAGAATCGAACAGGATTTCGTCTGGCAACTGGGCGGTCAAAGGATGACCCAAGGCCGACGTCATTCGCGCGGACCCGAGAGCAACCTATACGACTTAGAGCGACCGGCCTCGGCACCCACGCGGCCGTTGGGCAAAAATCCGCTTGTTGCGGGTTGGGGGTTGGCCGAGCAGCGACACCGCAAGTCACCTTGAGCTCGTTAGGAACCGCGGACGGAGCGCATTTCCCCTACAAAATCCTGCACATAGGAGCCTTTACGTTGACTTGGGCTAATGTCACTGATACTTGAAAATCAGGTAGGCCGATAGGTCGCTGTGCGTGCGTGATGCGCGCCGCGCGCCGGGTCGGCGGTCTTTAGGGGACGCGATGGAAGGACACATCTCCGGTCTTCAGCAATTCCTGCTAATTCTCGTGCAAGCCGACAACATCCCGATCATGGGGATGATGCTCTTGGTGTTGTTCTTCACCTACGTCGCGCTGAAGCAGGCCCGCCGCAACGATCAGCTGATAGAACACGGCGAGCGTGATAAAATTATCGACGAGATGCGCAAATAGTTGATTCTCGCGGGCCTGTCCCGCGGCCAGTCCAAAGGTATCTGGAAATGCCCTACGAAATCATCGCCGAGAATTGCACCGGATGCAGCGCCTGCGAAAAGCGCTGCCCGACCGGCGCCATTTCCGGAATTTCCAAGAAGGTTTATTTCATCGAACCCAGTCTCTGCATAGATTGCGGGGCGTGTGGAGTAATTTGTCCCGACGAGGCAATTCTCAACAACAAGGGCGTGCTCACCCACGTGCTCAAGCGCGCCGAGCGTCCCGTCGCGGTGGTTCATCCCGACAATTGCAATGGATGCGGAGTCTGCATTGATGTGTGCCCCTTCGAATGCATCTCGCCTTCGCCCGAGAATAGCGCGGTGTATCTGGGACGGGTGCACGTCAACGAGAAGACCTGCGTAGGATGTCTGCTTTGCGAAGAGGTTTGCGGATGGGACGGAATTTACATCATGCCATCCGGCCAGAAAGAGGAATTCCTCAACTCGCTCGGCTATTCCAGCTCGGCAGAAGATGCCGCTTAGCATCGGACCCGTCCGACTCTTGGTTTGATGAAACGGAGCCGGCTCAGACGCCGGCTCTGCTCTTTCAATTGCTCCGGCTTTTAGCCGCGGCGGCTGCGGTCGCAATGCTGGGAGCCGCCTCTGTCTGCGCCGAGACTCCGGAAAAGGAGCCGCCCCCCAATCTTTACACCGCGGAAGGAGCGTGTGGGCTCATCCGTCATGACTTAAGCCGCCTGGCTGAAGCCGAACGCGATCAGGCCTTCGCCCTTAATCTCGGCGCGGCGCCGGGAAGCTCCACCGCGATGATCGAGGGCCGGCTGGCGGTAATGCTCGATCGCACCAATCGACTGCGCCAGAACCTGCGCGAAGTCCGGCACAATTCCGTTCCTCACGACCCGCGCATCGAGCAATGCACCAAGATGGGATTTCGTGCGCTGGTCGAGGCGGAACGGCTTACCACCAGCGTGGAGGAATTCCTCCACAGCCATGAGATCGGCGAGGCTTCGACTCCGAGAGGGCTCAGGTCAGATGCGGCCGCGGCGCCTGCGGCGCCTGGCTCGCAACCTTTATCCGGCGCGACCCCATCCACGGCGCGATAAGCGCGGTCAACGCCAGCAGTATCAGTGCGAGCTGGGCGCCCAGCGACTCGAGGGTGGGGAAAAGCCCGACGGCGGGAATCTGCGGCACATGCTCGACAAATGTTGCGGGGAGAAGATTCGCTTCCTGCCAGCTCCCGACGCCTTGGCCAACGAACACGACCGCTAGTGCATAAAGCAGAATCGAGGTGACTGAGAAGAGTGGCTTAAGCGGAACTCGATAGGCCGCGCGGGTCAGGATCCAGAACCCCAACCCGAGCGCCAATGTCGCGGCAATGATCCCCGCGAAAATCGCGTGACGTTCCAGCCCTTGTGTCGCCCCGGCCGTTAGGCCTTGGAAGAAAACTATGGTCTCCGCGCCCTCGCGGATCACTGCGAGAAACGCGGTCGCTCCAAGCGCGAGTGCCGGCAACGCGCTCCGTTCGGCGACCTGGACTTTGTCGGAGATAAACCGGTTCCAGCGATCCGACTGGCCCTTCGCGGTAAGCCAGGAGCTCACGTAAAAGAGGGTCGCGGCGGCGAGAAATTGGAATACCCCCTCAAGTCTATCGCTCGCGTCATCGCCGATTACATGATTCACCGCCCACGCGAGCAACACGCTGGCAGCCACTGCCAGCAACGCTCCCGCATAAACGTCGCGTGAACGGTCCCGACCGCCCGCGTTGCGGGCACCCGCCGCAAGCGCGATGATGACCAGCATCGCCTCCAGTCCTTCGCGCAGGAGAATGCCGAACGAGTAGAAGAAGTACGGCACCGAAGGGTGGGCGAACATATTGATAATGATTCTCAATTCCGAGAATAGTAAGGAGCCGCTCCGCTGTCAATCAATCGTTAGGCGCGCGCGGGCCGCGTTCTTCGCAGCAGCGCCTTGCGGCTTCCAGCAGGCGAGTGTAATTTCTGTTTTGAAGCGAGGCCGCCCTGAAGCGAGCGTTCGCTTCATCCGTTTTTTTGGGGCTGTCACTCGGCGCCGAATGGTTCGATGAGATGCCGATGCGCTGCGTTTATTGCCGAAAGCGTGCTGGTTTGATGCGCAGGGTCTGCGATCCCTGTGGCAGAGTAGTCGCGGTGGTGGAGCGCGCCGGAGGCGAGGTCGGCATGGCGGGTCTGGTCGACCTGTTCATGGCGGAGGGGCTCACCCGCGAACAGGTTGATGTGGTCCTTGACGCCCAGCTCAGCGGCGCGCCAACTCTTCGTGACCGCCTCACCTCGAATATGGCCAATGCCTTGATGCGCGGCCTCGGCATGCCGGGGCGACAATCGCCCGAGGACGTAAAGCGCATCCGCGAAGCGATAAAAACCGGTGGGGCTGGAACCTGGGTCAAGGGCGAAGCGCCTCCGCGCTGGTCCCACTAACGCTCAGCGGGGATCCACGGCAGCAGAGCATGGAAAAAGACCGCAGTGATTTCGCGGTAATGAACCGGATGATCGATCATATCCGGCTGCTCATCGCCGTCGACGACGAAGCGATCCCGGTCAAGAAGAAACTTGAAACACAGGCAATTCTTAGGGACTTCCAGTCCCTCCTCGCCGACCCGCCGGAACATCAGGAGCGCGGTCGCATCAAGGGCTATTATGAAATCCTGTGCCGCGAACTGGCGGACGAGGCTGACGTTGCCGCCTTGCTGAGCTCACTCAAGAACTACATCCCTTACATTTAGGGGCGGATTGGAGAGGACGAATGGCCGTAAGTACGGTTGGAGTAGTGGGCGCGGGGCAGATGGGCTCCGGCATCGCGCAAGTTACGGCGCAGGCCGGCGTGCGCGTCGTGATGAATGATGTCTCGCAGGAGGTGTGCAGTCACGGGCTTGATGGTATTGGACGTAACCTCGACCGCATGGTGCAACGCGGCCGCTTCAAACCCGAAGAGCGCGACCGCGTGATCGCCCGCATCGATACCACCACCAACCTCGAAGACCTCGCCTGCGCCGACTTCGTGATCGAAGCCGTGGTCGAGAATGAAGACGCCAAGATCGGATTGTTCCAAAAGCTCGACCAGCTATGCCCGCCCGAGGTGATTTTCGCCTCCAACACATCGTCCATTTCCATCACCCGGATGGGTGCGCGCACCAGACGTGCCGATCGCGTTATCGGGATGCATTTCATGAACCCGGTTCCCGCCATGCGGCTGGTCGAGATAATCCGTGGTCTCGCCACCTCCGACGAGACCTACCAGGCGACCCGCGCGCTGGCTGAGCGCGTAGGCAAGACCACCATGACCGCTGAGGACTTCCCGGGCTTCATCGTCAACCGCGTGCTGCTCCCGATGATCAACGAAGCGATTTACACCCTCTATGAGGGCGTCGGCGGGGTAACCGACATCGACACGGCGATGAAGCTGGGCACCAACCAGCCGATGGGCCCGCTGGAACTGGCCGATCTGATCGGACTCGACACCTGCCTCGCGATCATGGAGGTAATGCATCGCGTGCTCGGCGACGACAAATACCGCCCGTGTCCGCTGCTCAAGAAATACGTCGATGCGGGATATCTCGGCCGAAAGTCAGGCCGTGGCTTCTACAAATACGATGCGCAGGGCAACCCCATCGCGCCCTAGGGCTAGCCGCAATGGCGCGTGTGCGCCGCGGGAGGTGTGAGTATGGCAGTCAAAGCTTTCATCCTCATCGACACGTCACCCGGTAAAGCTCGTGAAGTCGCCGGGCGAATCAGGCAGGTCCCGGGAGTCTCGGTCGCGCACGCGGTCACGGGTCCGCACGACATAATCGCGATCGCCGAAGCCGCCGACGTGACCGCGCTGGGTGAACTGGTAGTGCAAAAAATCCAAAGCGTCGGCGGCGTAAACCGCAGTCTTACCTCGATAGTTGCCGACTAGCAGGGTGGCCAACAAACGCCGGTCCGGACGGCTGATTTACGTGAAGCCTCTTCAATTCGGGACCCTCGCAGGCGGAAGTCATGGTCAGAGGCCGGCCTTATGACGACGCCGCGAATGAGTTGGCTCGCAGGCTCGCAGGCAGGAGCTCTCCGTCTCGGTTGCCGAGCAACCGAGGAGTGCCCGCAGCGAGTCAAGCAAAGATCTGATGCCGGAACCCCCGATCATAAGTAAAATCAAAAGGTAACGTCTTTTTTCAGGAAGTCTTTGTCGCATGGCTGAACTACCGGTGATCAAACGGCTCAAGAAGGAACTTGAGACCCTCAAGCGCGAGCTCACGGTCGACTTGCCGAAGGAACTCGAGCGCGCGCGGGCGCACGGCGATCTGTCCGAGAACGCGGAATGGGCGATGGCCAAGCAACGCCAGGAATTTCTGCGCGCCCGCGTTTCCAACATGGAAGCACGTATCGCTGAGCTAACCACCATCAACCTGGAGTCTATTCCGCGCGACACGGTTGGCCTCGGCAGCCGTGTACAGCTCGAAGACCTCGACGAAGGCGCGGTGGTTGAGTACGAGATTGTCGTGCCCGAGGAAGTCGATGGCGCTCAAAACCGCATCTCACTGTCGTCGCCCCTCGGCCACGCTCTGATCGGCAAAGCCGAAGAAGACGACATCGAAGTGGTAACCCCCAAGGGCAAGCGCTCCTACCTGGTCAAGCGACTGGTGACCATCCACGTCCTGCTAGCTCAGGAAAACGGCGGTTCCCGAGACTGAGCTCTTACTTGTGGAGAGAGCCTTGGGCGGCGGCTCCTCTGTCCCGTGATTACGGTGTGCGGCCGGCACCTGACGGGTTGCGCGTGCGCCCTACGCGCCATACATCGCCTCGATCGCGTCCCGATAGTGCTCCTGCACGACCTTGCGCCGCAGTTTTAGCGTCGGCGTGAGCTCGCCGTTTTCCTGCGAGAACGGATTTGCCACCAGCGTAAACGAGCCGATCGCCTCCACATCCGATAACTGTTTATTGAATTCGCGCAACTTCGCCTGAAACAGCTGGCGAAGCGCCGGCGACTGCACAACTTCATGCGCCGGCCTCTCCTGGAGCCCATTCTGCGCCAGGTACTCACGCAGGTTCTCGAGACTCGGAACCAGCAGGGCCGCAAGATGTTTGCGGCGATCGCCGATGACGCACGCTTGCGCGATATGTGGATCTGACGCCAGTCGCGTCTCCAGGTTGGCCGGCGAGATATTCTTGCCGCCCGAGAGCACGATGATTTCCTTCTTGCGATCCGTGATCGTGATGTAGCCGTCCGCGTCGATCGAAGCGACGTCGCCGGTGTGCAGCCACCCTTCGCTATCGAGCGCTTCACGCGTTTCCGCATCACGATTGAAGTAGCCCTTCATGATACTAGGCCCGTGTAGCAGGAGCTCCCCGTCGGCCGCGGTGCGTGCCTCGACATGCTCAAGCGGCGGTCCCACCGTGCCGATTTTGATCCTTCCGTCTATCGGATTGACAGAGACCACCGGCGACGCTTCGGTCAGCCCGTAACCCTCGACTAACGGAACCTCAGCCGCCGCAAGAAACCGAAAGATATCCTTAGGCAGCGGCGCGCCACCCGAGATCAGGACCCTCAGCCTCGACCCGAACAGTCCGCGGATCTTCTGAAAAACCAGCGGGCGAAACAGCGCCATCGCAATCGCCAGATGCGGGGGCAGCGGTTCGCGGCGATGCCGATACTGGGCCGCACTCGTTCCGGTCGCCATCGCCGCCCGAAATAGCCTTTGACGCAGTGGAGACCCCGACTTAACCGTTGCCATCACACGGCCGTAGATAACTTCAAGCAGGCGCGGGACCGTGAGCACGATGGTCGGCTGAATTTCGAGCAGGTTCGATGCGATCGACGCGAGACCTTCCGCATACGCGATGGTCCCGCCTGCAATCATCACCGTGTAGTAGCCGGCGGTGCGCTCGAACGAATGTGCCACTGGCAGGAACGACAGCGTCATGTCGGTTTCGCCGAGCGTCAGCGCCTTCTGCGAGTCTGCGCAATTTGCGAGCAGGTTGCCGTGCGTGAGGACGACGCCCTTGGGCGGCCCGGTGGTGCCGGAGGTGTAGATGAGCGTCGCGATGTCTTCGCGGGACCCTTCCACGATTCCTGCCGGGCTGGATTCGCTGCTCGCTGCCATCGTGGTCACCGCGGGCCCACCGTCGTGCGCGGCTTCCAGCGCCGCACCGCTATGCATGGCGAGAATGGTTCTCAGCTCCGGCAAGGAAGGGGCCAGTGCGCAAAGCTTCTTCACGTGTTCGGCGCCATTGGCCGCCACCACCTTCGCCCCCGAATCGGAAATGACGTGGCGGGTCTCCTCTGCGCCGCTGGTGGTGTACAGCGGCACCACGATACCGCCGAGGCCCAGCACCGCCTGGTCGACGATAACCCATTGGGGAGAGTTGTCGGACAGGATTCCAACGCGGTCCCCCGGCCGGATACCAATCTTCTGGAGCCCGGCGCGCAAACGGGCGGCCGCGTCCGCTATCGCTGCCCAGGAGTGGTCCTGCCAGGTCTTGTGGGACTTGTCCTTGAGGAAAGTGCGGACACCGTACTTCTGCGCCCGACTCTCGAATGCTTGCGCCAGCGTAGCGAAATTTTCAGCCATAGGTGCTCCCCAGCGAACGAAATTTCTAACCGAAAGGCGGCGCAATCGCCAATTCCTTGGTCGGCCTTCCCCAATCCCGGCGTCCTGGCAGCTGCAGAGAGGGCGCTATGGAGGTAGGGGGGCGCGATGTGCCGGCGCAACACGGGACAGGGAGATTGCTAGTAAAGTTCGAGGAATGGCGAGCGCTGGCATGGGGCAACGGTCTGCACACCGATCTGGCGGTCATCGCTCGCCCAGACCCCGATGTCGCCTCCACGCGGCAAGCGTCTGTAAACGCTGGAAAACCTTTAGGGTCATTGCTATTTTGCTTTAGTTTGAGACGATTAGTGGAGCGAGAATTTTTCATTTCACTAATCTTCGGTCCGATGTCCATAATCGCGCCGGATTCATGCGTCGTGAACCGTAGGTACGCACTGGAGTAACACGGAGCGGTTTCGGGGCAGGGTACCGCGCGCAACTCGCGCGCAGGGGGTCAGATTTAGCAGATGCTCGAACACTTGTGGTTCCCGCACGATATCTCAACTTTTGGGCCGCAAATCGACTGGTTATTCATCCTCATCTTCTGGATCACGGTTGTCGTCTGGGCGCTGGTCATGATCGCGATGGTGACCTTCATGGTCCGCTACCGCCATCGTCCCGGGCGCAAGGCCGAATACATCGAAGGCAACCCGCGCCTGGAGATCTTCTGGACCACGGCGACTGCCGTGATCCTGATAGCGCTGGCCCTGATGAGCAAGTCGACCTGGGCGGAAATCAAGGAACATGGTCCGCCGGGCCAGGTTTTCTATCAGGTCGCAGGCAAGCAATTTAACTGGGAGATCACCTACCCTGGTCCCGACGGCAAGTTCGGCCCCAAAGCCGTCACCGTCGAGAACGAGATGCACGTGCCGATAAATCAGGTCGTCCGGATCGAGCTCACCTCGAAGGACGTAATCCACAGCTTCTTCGTACCTAACTTGCGCCTTAAGCAGGACGCGGTTCCGGGACGCACCATTCACGTCTGGTTTCAGGCCAGGGAACCGGGGAGCTACGCAATTCCGTGCGCCGAGCTGTGCGGCTTCGGCCATTCGGGAATGCAAGGCACGCTCACGGTCGAGTCCGAGGCCGATTTCCAGAAGTGGCTCAAGGACCAGTACGCCAATCAACAATAGGGTGAACACGCCGGACCTCACGGCGCGGGGAGACAGCTTCAGATGAGCAGCACGGCAGCGGTTGCGGTTCACGGCGCCCATGGCGAGCAACACGAGCTCAGCTTCTGGCGCACATACATTTTTTCCGAGGACCACAAGATGATCGGGCGCCAGTTTCTGTTCGTGGCGCTGTTCATGATGTCCATAGGCGGCCTGATGGCGATGCTGATGCGGCTCGACCTGGCATGGCCGGACACCCAGTTCAGCTTTCTGAGCATCCTGCCCCAGTCGCTTCAGAACGACAGCGCGATCACCGCCAACACCTACAACGCCGAATTCACGATGCACGCCACCATCATGATCTTCTTCGTGATCATGCCGATCCTGGTCGGGTGCTTCGGCAACTTCCTGATTCCGCTGATGCTCGGCGCGCGTGACATGGCGTTTCCCAAACTTAACATGCTGTCATTCTGGGTGAGTGCCGGTGCCGGTGTGCTGATGATGGCGTCATTCTGGGTGCCAGGCGGACCTGCGGCAGCCGGGTGGACTTCCTACGCGCCGCTGAGCGCCGTCCCGATCTACACCGGTGTCGACTGGGGCCAGAACCTCTGGTGCATGAGCCTCATCGTGCTCGGGGTCGGCTCGCTGATGGGTGCCATCAACTACATCACCACCGTCATCAATATGCGGACCAAAGGCATGACCTTCTTCCGCATGCCGCTGGTCATCTGGTCGCTGTTCATCACCGCAATTCTGCTGCTGCTCGCGCTCCCCGTGCTGACCACGGCGCTGGCGCTACTGCTGTTCGATCGCATGGGCGGGACCCACTTCTTCCTGCCCCCGGGCGGTGGCGAGCCGCTGCTCTGGCAACATCTGTTCTGGTTCTTCGGCCATCCCGAGGTCTACATCATGATCCTGCCGGGGATGGGCATCGCCTCCGAGCTGATCGCGACCTTCTCGCGCAAACCGATCTTCGGCTACCGCGCGATGGCCTACGCGATGGCGTCGATCGCGTTCCTGTCGTGGGTCGTGTGGGGACATCATATGTTCCAGTCCGGCATGGACCCGGCGCTCGGCACCGGCTTTATGCTGACCACGATGGTCATCGGCGTGCCCTCCGCTATCAAGACCTTTAACTGGCTGGGCACCCTGTACAAGGGTGACATTCACTACACCGCCGCGATGTTGAACGCGCTTTCGTTCGTCGCCATGTTCGTGATCGGCGGCCTGTCGGGCATCTTCATGGCCTGTACCCCGGTCGACATGTACATCCACGATACCTACTTCATCGTGGCGCACATCCACTACGTGCTGTTCGGCGGCAGCCTCTTCGCAGTCTTCGGCGCCATCGCCTACTGGTTCCCGAAGATGTTCGGACGGATGATGAACGAGACGCTCGGCAAGGTTCACTTCTGGATCACTTTCGTCGCGTTCAACTGCACCTTCTTCCCGATGCACATCTTGGGCATGGGTGGGCACATGCGGCGCATCTACAACCCGACCCAGTACGACTTCCTCAAGCCGCTCGAGCCAATCAATATGTTCATCTCGATCAGCGCCTTCGTCCTCGGCGCCGCTCAGTTGCTGCTGCTCGCGAACATCATCTGGAGCCTCGTCAGGGGCGAGAAGGCCAGCGAAAATCCGTGGCATGCGAACACACTTGAGTGGAGCGCGCCGTCGCCTCCGCGGCACGGCAACTGGCCGGGCCCGGTGCCGGTCGTGTATCGCGGGCCCTACGAATACAGCTCGCCCGAGTCGGCGGAAGACTATCTGCCGCAGTGGCAGCCGGCCGAACCGGCGACGGCCGCGGCCGACTAGACGGGCGCCGGTAAGGCGATGATTGAAGAGCGGACTTCCGGAGGCGCGACACCCGCCCTGCATCGGTTCGCGATGCTCGCGGTAGGCGCCACCTTCTGCCTCATCTTTGTGGGTGGCCTGGTCACGTCAACCGGCTCCGCGCTTGCGGTGCCCGATTGGCCGCTCGCGTTCGGCAAGCTCATCCCGGCCTGGCAGGGCGGAATCCGTTTCGAATTCGCTCATCGAGTGGTGGCGGGCTTCGTCATATTCCTCACGCTCGGGCTGATGGTCTGGGTGCTACGGGTCGAACGCCGCCGATGGGTCCGCAACACGACGCTGGCCGCTTTCGGCTTGATAGTCGTGCAGGCCGTGCTGGGCGGCATCACTGTGCTCTTTGAATTGCCGCTCGCAATTGCGGTGACGCACGCGGCCACCGCGCAGGCGTTTTTCTGCGTGATGGTCGCGATTGCGATCTTCACCAATCCGCGCTGGGAGCAAACCGCCCCTGCGGACGAATCCCCTGCACGCCCGCAGCTCGCTGCCCTGGCCGCAGTTACCACTGCCACTATCTATGCGCAGATTCTGGTCGGCGCCCTGATGCGGCACCTGGGCGCGGGGCTGGCCATCCCTGATTTCCCACTTGCGTTCGGGCAACTGGTGCCGCCGTATTGGAACGAATTCATCGTGGTCAATTTCGCGCATCGCATCGGCGCGCTGGCGGTATCCGCGATGATCATCTGGACGGTCGCGCGCGTGTTGCGCTCGTGGCGCGAGTTTCGGGAACTGCGGCGCCCGGCGCTCGCGCTCATCCTACTGCTAGTGCTGCAGGCGTCGCTCGGCGCGCTTACCATCTGGAGTCAACGTGCGGTGCTCCCGACCACTAGTCACGTGGCGATTGGTGCCGCTCTACTGGCGACCAGCCTGACCCTGACCATACGCGCCTATCATCTCTTCGGATGGGCGCGGCGCAGCGAGTTGTCGGGTGCCTCGAATATGCGCATCGTCACCCAGCGGGTGTCCGCATGACGGCTAGGACCGCAGCCGTAGGTTCACCTTCGATCTCGTCGCGCGGGCGGCTTTTCGCCTACTTCGAGCTGACCAAACCTCGTGTAGTCGCGATGGTCCTGGTCACCACCCTGGCTGGCTACTATCTGGCCGCACCCGGCGGCCTCGACCTGAGCCTGGTATTTAATCTGCTCGTGGGGACCGCGCTCGCTGCCGCCGGAACGCTGGCGCTAAACCAGTACTCCGAGCGCGCCACCGACGCGATGATGCTGCGTACCCAACATCGCCCGCTGCCCGACGGGCGATTGCGCCCCGGTGAAGCGCTGGTCTTCGGCCTGATCACGACCGGGGCAGGCCTGAGCTATCTTGCGCTCTCGACCAATTGGGCCTGCACCGGGATCACTGCCTCCATCGCCTTGATTTATTTGCTCGCATACACACCTCTCAAACGCGTGACGTGGGCGTGTGATATCGTCGGCGCCATTCCCGGAGCCCTGCCTCCAGTCGCCGGCTGGGTTGCCGCGCGCGGGACTGTCAGCGCGCAGCCGCTGGTGATGTTTGCCATGATGTTTCTATGGCAGCTGCCGCACACTTTCGCAGTGGCGAGGCTCTACCACGAAGACTACCGTCGCGCCGCCATCAAGCTGCTGCCCGAAGACGGCCGGTGGGGAAACCCGTCCGATATCGTAGTCATCGCCGCGAGCTGCGCGTTGATCGCCGTGGGAATCGCCCCGACGCTGATGGGCAGTGCCGGACTACTCTATCTGGCGGTCGCCGCCTTGCTGGGGCTCGTGCTGCTAGCGTGCGGCATCGCGATGGTGCGTGCTCCCAAGCAGCCGCAGCGGGCGCGCCGCCTGCTGTTCGCCTCGCTGATCTATCTGCCGGTGGTCCTGCTGATAATGGTGGTCGACCGGATTTGAGGACACTTCGATGAGCTCGCTGGTAAGCCGTCACGACGTCAAAGAAGGGAACCGCAGGACTCTGAAAGTGCTCCTCGGGGTGATGCTCTTCCTGGTCGTGTTCTCGGTCCTCACGATTATGGCCAAGCATGGAGGAATAAATCTTCCGTGACCACGACCACCGCCAAGATTCGCCCGCTCCTCGCGCCGCGCAGGGCAGGGTATCGGGACTCCGGCGACGAAGAGCGCGAGCGTCCGGTCATTTCCAGCGGGATGCTAGCGGTGCTGATGCTAATCGCATCGGAGATGATGCTGTTCAGCGGGCTGATCGGTTCGTTCCTGATCTTCCGCTTGTCGGCTCCGTTTTGGCCGCCGCCCACGTTGCCGCGGCTCCCGCTCGACGTCACCTGGGCAAACACCTTCGTGCTGCTGTTCAGCGCGGTCACGATGTACCTGGCGGTCCGAGCGGTGCACAAGAGCCGTCAGCGGCTGCTCCGCCGATGGCTGGTCGTGACCGCGGTCCTGGGCACCACTTTTCTGACCGTGCAGGGGTCCGAATGGATTCGTCTCGTCGCGCACGGCCTCACCCTTAAGAGCGGCAGCTACGGGGGGACCTTCTATTTGCTGATCGGATGCCACGGTCTGCATGTGACCGCGGCGGTAATCTGGCTGGTTGCCGTGACGTGGGTTGCGATGCGCGGTCGATACAATGCGCACAACGCCGGCGGTGTCGAGCGTATCGCGGCGTTCTGGTTTTTTGTTTGCGCGATTTGGCCGGTGTTGTTCGAGCTGGTCTACCGGCTGTAGCCGGGTGGGAGTCGAAGCGATGAATCTTTCGCGAAGGAATTCGATGGGAATTGCGATGGCGGGTGCGCTAGTTGGCGCGGTGCCGCGAATTGCGGATGCGTGCGCCATGTGCGGTCTGCCACCGGGCGATACCGCCGGACACGCGTACAACGCAAGCGTGTTGTTTATGCTGGCGGGTCCATATTTTACGGTCTTGGCAATCGGGGCAGTCGTGTTCGCGATGTGGAAGCGCGCGCACCGCAGGCCGCGCGCGGATGCGGCCACCGCCGCGACCCGAAGGTAAGAAACCCGGTGTTTCGCGGCGTTATCTTGAATTAGGGAGACGAAGATGAGCGAGGCTGCGGCAGCAGAGGTCCACGGACACGAAGCGATAGTCGATCAGACTGAACCGTCATTGACGCCCGGCAATTCCGGGAAGCTCGGAATGTGGGTATTCCTGGCCGGCGATGCGATGACTTTCGGCGCGGGCATCGCCGCCTATGGCGCGCTGCGTTATCAGAACGTCAACTGGCCGGACCCCGCCGATTGGCTCGGCATCTCGCTTACCGCGGTGATGACCTTCATCCTGATCTGTTCCAGCGTCACGATGGTCGAGGCGCTGTCGGGAATTAATCACGGCAACGTGCAGAAGATGCAGCGGTTCCTCGCCCTGACGGTGCTCGGCGGGATCGCGTTCCTCGCCTGCCAGGCTTTTGAATGGCACCACCTGATCTGGGGCGAGCAACTCTCGATAAAGACTAGCCTGTTCGCCGCGACATTCTTTATTTTAACGGGGTTTCACGGGATGCACGTGACCGGCGGGGTCATTTATCTCGGCACCCTGCTGACGCGTTCCTTTCAGCGCACCTTCACGGTCAGCGATGCGCGATTGGTCGAGGTCGCAGGTCTGTACTGGCACTTCGTCGATCTCGTCTGGATCCTGATCTTTACGTTTGTGTATTTGATTTGAGGAAAGCGAAGCGCCCGCGACATTCGCGGAGGGCGAGACCGATGCAATGTTTCAAAGTTGAATCCGACAATTTCGATTCGGTACTCGCCCAAATGTGGGTGGGTAGTTTGATTTCGCATATTGCCGGGACTTCCAGCAGGTCCCCGGGCTGGCAAGAACCACGACACGGAGGCGAACGATAATAACGATGGCGACTGAGGCGGTAGTACATCAGGCTCACCAAGCGCACGGCGAGCCCAACTACATAGCAATTTTCATTTATTTGGCGGTCCTGACCGCAGTCGAACTGCTGGTTTATGCGATGGGGTTCACGACGGTTCTCAAAGTTGGACTCTTAGTCGCGCTCGCCCTCGCCAAGGCGGTGCTGGTCGCTATGTATTTCATGCATCTATCGTTCGAACGTAGGCCGCTATGGATCATCGCCGGCATCCCCCTGGTCCTGGTTGCCTTCTGCTACCTGATGCTGCGGCCGGACCTGAGCGCGCGCGCCTGGACCAGTCAGCCCCATCCGGAACAAGCGGTAGGGGTACGCGAAGGATCCGAAACTTCTGCGCCCGCCCCGCCGGCGGAATCCGCAGCTCCGCAGTCTTAGGCCGAACCGGCGAAGCCACCCGGCACAAGGAGGGCGGGTCAAGATAACCCCCGGCGCCTACGCTGCGTCCAGCGTCGTCCGCCCTTGGTGTCTTGCTGCCTTGGTGGTTGACTGTTAGCTCGATGGCCTACACCTCACTCGCACCACTCAACGCGATATTGAACGCCACCGCGACGGTACTCCTGCTCGCGGGCTTCGTCTTCATCAAGCGCAAACAAGTCGCCGCCCACCGTGCCTGCATGCTCTCCGCTCTGGCCGTGTCCGCGGTCTTCCTGATTTCCTATCTGACTTATCACTACCACGTGGGCGAAGTGCGCTTCAGCGGCACTGGGTGGGTCCGCCCGCTGTATTTCCTGATCCTCATTCCACACGTGATGCTCGCCGGTCTGATAGTGCCGCTCGCACTGGCCACCGCATACTTCGCCCTCCGGACCCGCTTCACGACCCATCGCAAAATGGCCCGCTGGACCTGGCCCCTATGGATCTATGTCTCCATAACCGGCGTAGTCATCTACTTCATGCTGTACCGCCTCTACACCCCGATAATGCCGTAGTCCGGTTTTTTCCCGGACTCCTCGAGTGGAGGTCTATATACGTGGAGTGCGAGGCCAACATAGCCTGCGGACCACGATTAAGGTCGCAGCCAGCGCCGGCAACAATAAAATGCTGATGGATGGCGGAATCGCGCAGAGGCCCCATTCGGGGAACGAAGAAGTGCGGCGGCACTGAAAGATCATGCGCGGTCCTCGCTCGGTTGCGAATTGACCAAAACAAACGGCGGCCACCCCTTGGGTGACCGCCGCCAAAGCCAGGCGCAGATGAACTAGGCCTTCGCGCTGGGCCGCGATGACACCTCGGCGTGCCAGCGCGCCAGGTTCTTCTGGTTTTCTTGGATCTTGATCCCGGTGGTACGCCCAAAATCGATCCCGATCAGCGCGGTAATATCGGCGATCGTATACCGATTGCCCGCGATAAACTTGCGATTGGCCAGTTCGCCATCCAGCCAATCCAGCCGCTTCACCGCCGCGTTCTTGCAAATCTCGCCATACTCTGGCACCTGCGGAATCCGGCCTTTGAAAAAATCACTGGTGTTGCGGAACGAGCCGGCCGTCATCTGCAGTACCTCGAACTCCATCCTCCGGTTCCACATCTCGATTAGCGCCTTTTCCTTCGCGTCCTTGCCCATCAGGTTGGGTTCCGGATGCAGATCCTCGAAGTAGCGGCAAATCGCTACCGACTCGGCGATAAATGTGCCGTCGTCGAGCTCGAGCACGGGCACGCCGCCCATTGGGTTCTTCTTCAGGAATTCCGGCTTGCGATTGTCCGCGGTGCCGAGGTTCACCTGCTCCAGGGGCACCTGGATTCCTTTTTCCGCAAGGAAGACGCGCACGCGCCGGGGATTGGGGGCCTGGGTAAATTCGTGAATTTTCATAGTGGTTGCAATTTAAAACCGCGCTGGCGGATCGGTCAAGCTTTCGCGCTCGGTCGTGATGAGACCGCTGCATGCCAGCGTTTCAGATTCGGCAGCTCGGCAGGGAACGGCTGCCCGCCATAACCGCAAAAGAGATCGACCCCGACCAGCGCCGTGATGTCGGCAATCGTGTAGCGATCCGCGGCGAGGAATTCGCGCTCGGCCAGTTCCGCATCCAGCCGCTTGAGGCGCTGTACGGCATTGGCGCGTTGCACTTCGCCATACTCGGGCACCTGGGGCAGGCGACCCTTAAAAAAGGCGCCGGTGTTTTGGAAGAAGCGCGCGACCACTGCGAAAAGCTCCAGTTCCATCCTGCGGTTCCATTGCTCGATAAATGCCTGCTCGCGGGTGTCCCGTCCCATCAGGTTCGGATTGGGATGCAAGCCCTCGAGGTACCGGCAGATCGCGACCGACTCCGCAAGGCAGCTGCCGTCATCGAGCTCCAGCACCGGTAGTCCACCCGAAGGGTTTTTCTTCAAAAACTCCGGCGTCCGATTCGCACCCGCCAGCGCATCCACCTGCTCAATCGGAATCTCTAAAGCCTTCTCCGCAATGAAGATGCGGGCGCGCCGAGGATTAGGAAAGAGCCTGAAATCGTAGAGTTTCATCGCAGTTGCAAATTAAAACTGCGGTCCGCGAAGGTCAAGAGGGATTGCGCTTCGCGCAAGGGGCCCCAACCACCGCAGCGACCGGGCAACGCGAAGAATCCGGAAAGAGGACACTCGGTTGCCCAAAATCAGAGGAACAGCGCCTGCCAAGCGGCGCTTCGCGACCAGAACTTCACAACCCGACGCGCCGATCGATTACCCGCCGCGCCTTGAACTCGGTGCGGGGTAAGGTCCCCGGCGCCTCGATCCGAATCCTGGGCCGCAGCTCGCAGCGTCGAATAACCTCCGCCTCAAGACGCCGCGTTACCTCGGCCACGGCGTCAATATCCATCGATGTGCGCGCCTCGGTCACGATGGTGAACGCATCCAGCACACCCTCGGTTTCGATCACGATCTGAAACTCGTCATCCAGCAAATCAATCCCGCGCACGATCTCCTCGATCGCGCTCGGAAACAGCTTCAATCCTCGGATATTGAGCAGGTCGTCCGCGCGCCCCATGAACCCGCCCACCGCGCGCGCAAAGGTCCGCCCGCACGCGCAGCGCCGGGTGTTGAAGCTCGTGAAATCACCGACCAAAAACCGCAGCTGCGGGGATCCTTCGGAATTCAGGTTTGTGACCACCGTGAGGCCGCGCTGCCCCGGCCCGACCGGTTCCAGCGTCTGCGGATCGACCAGCTCCCAGATTTGCAGATCCTCCTGGACGTGGGTCGAGACCGGAGTCGCCGACAACCCCTGATGACACGTGAATGCCCACCCCGCGGGGACCGCCTCCGTGCATCCATAGACGTCGTGGAGTTCCGCGTCCCACGCCTCCTCGATTCGCCGGCGCGTCGCTGGAATCCCCGAGGCGGCCTCGCCGCCGCAAATCACCATCCGGATCGAACTTGCACGCGGGTCGCCGCCTGCCTTGCGCAACGCGACCGCCAGATGCAACGCGTACGAGGGCGTCGCGACCAAGATGGTGGGGCGATAGAGCTCGATCATCGCCAACCGCCGCTCCGTCGGGACCCCTCCAGGTACGATCCCGACTTTCATTAAGTTAAGGGCGTAGTGCAGCGACCAGAAAAAAACGTGCGGATTGTAGTTGGTGCAGGTCAGCGCCGAGTCACCCGGCCGCACTCCCATCGCATACAGCGCCCGAGCACTGGTGAGCGCCCACAGCTTGGCATCGAGCTGGGTGTAGCGAAACGAGCGCGGTGTCGTGGTGGTGCCCGAAGTGGAAAAGACCATCCAGCCACGGGCGTGCCAGGTCTTCTCGTTGACGGTGGTGTAAGTCCCCCACGGAGGATAAGCCGCGACATTGGTTGCCATCGATTCCTTGGTCACCACCGGAATTTTGGGAAGATCGTCGATCGATCGGATGTCGGAGGGGGTCAACTTCGCGGCCCGAAGACGTGCCCGATAAAACGCGCTTTCCTCATACAGAAAGGGCATCAGCGCGCGCAACTTTTCCTCCTGAATCTCCACGATTCGCGCGCGTGACGCGCTCTCCAGAGCAGGCGCCCAAATCCGCGCACTCTGCGGCTCATCCAAACCGCGCGAAAAGCGCTCCAGGACCGCAAGCCACCGCCCCCGCGGCGAAAGCCGCTTCACACGCCGAACCGGCGTAGGCGAGATCTTTTTCCTGGCCCGGACCATCAACCAAGCTGCGCCGCATTCTAAAGGTTTCAACAAAAGTGTCCATTGCAGCCACAAATTGCCTCAACGCGGCCCAACCGCTAAGTCATAAAAATCCGCTGGCGCGGGCCCACCCCGGCCGCACCGGCCACAACCCGATCAGACGGAGGGTATCGTCATGTTGGATCACGTCGGTTTAGCAGTATCCGATTTCGCCAAGAGCAAGAGCTTCTTTGAGCGAGCGCTGGCGCCCCTAGGCTACAAATGCCTGATGGAATTTCCTGGCGCCGCAGGATTCGGCCGAGAAGGAAAGCCAGATTTCTGGATCAGCCAGGGCAACAAATCCAACCCGACCCACGTCGCGTTCGCAGTCACCGAGCGCTCCGTCGTCGATTCCTTCCATAAGGCGGCCACCGGCGCAGGTGGCAGAGATAACGGCAAACCGGGACTCCGCAAGGAATATCATCCGACCTACTACGGAGCCTTCGTGCTTGATCTCGATGGCAACAATATCGAGGCGGTTTGCCACCAGGGATAAGCCTGCAGGATGACGAAAAGGCTCACACTCATAGCGGCCCTATATCTTCATCCGGGGCGCGAGGCGGAGTTCGGGCAATTCGAAGCGGCAGCCGCCGAGATTATGCAGCGCTACGGTGGCACCTTCGAGCGCCGCATCGGAATAGCACCGAGCAGCGGCGAGAATCTGCCCTACGAAGTACACGTCCTGAGTTTTCCCGACGAGCGGTCGTTGCAGGGATACCGAACCGATCCCGACCTTGAGGCGCTCCGGGACCTGCGCGCGCTAGCCATCCGGGAGACTGTCCTATGGTTCGGCACCGAGCTACCGGCGTACGGCAATTGACTCGGCACGGCGTTCCCGCCAACCCCGCGCCGCGTCATCGCGAAGGTCGTGGCAATGCAGGAACAGGCGGCCCGCACTTTACGATACGCGCACCGCTTCCGGCTTTGTCTACTTGAAGCCGTCCGAGGTTCTGCGAGTGGTTCGCGGTGCTCACTTCACTCGCGACCACCAGGAGCAAGGCAAAAAAACGGGCCGGGGTCGACGACCCCGGCCCGACACCTTGCTCCAAGTTGCTGCGGCGTATCGACGGGAATTTAGCCCTTCAAGAAGTCGCGCACCGCACTTACGAACGCGGCCTGCTGCTCATACATCACCATGTGTCCGGCCTGCCTGATCGTGACCGACTTGGCGCCTTTGATTCGGCTGGTGAACTCATTGGCATAGACGGGCGGGATCAGCCGGTCCGACTCGCCCCATACCACCAGCGTGGGAGACGAAATCCGATGCGCCCGTTTCTTCAGTCCACGGTCGGGCAGCGGCCACAGGAACTTGCCCGCCGTCGCCAACCGCTTCACCCGCTCGACGTACATCGCCTCCAGCGCCTTGAAGTCCTCCGGAATCGCGGTGAACATCTTGGCCACCGGCGAGTTCGCATCGTGAAAGAGCAGGGCACCGATCTCCGTCAGGTCGGCGGCAAAGAAATCCGGAATCGGATTCGATTCAAGCCAGAACCCCGCCGGCGCTACCAGCACCAGCTTGCGCGCGCGATGGTTACACAGTGCCGCAGTTTCGGCCGCGAGCATTCCGCCCATCGAGTGTCCGACGATATTCGCCGAGGCGATGCCGAGCTCGTCCATCAGCTGATGGTAAAACAGGGCCGCGTCGATCACGTCATCGATATGCTCGTTGCCGGTTGACTCGCCGTAGCCCGGGAAATGTGGCGCGTAGACCTTGAAGTCCTTGCTCAGGTCTTCCAGGAACGGATCGACTCCGGTCAATCCGCCTGCGCCGTGCAGGAACAGCAGCGGCTCGCCGCTGGAGCCGAACTGATGCAGCTCGACCGAGAATTTTCCATTGAGCAGTTTCTGCGTGGTAATCATTTTGCGCTCCGAGCCTCCGCTTGAACTCCCACGCCCGTGCGCGTCTGGCCGTTGGCGCCGCGCTTCTCAAAATCCACCGGCGCCGGCGTTTGGATTTCGTTCTGCGGCAGCCGCTGGGGCGACCAGCGATCTTCCCAATCGCTCCACAGGTCGCGCATGTATGGCATCACTTCCTTGGCGAACAGCTCAGTGCTCGCCTTGACCAAATCCGGCGGCATCGAGCCGATCTGCATCAGCATCATTAGGTGCCCGCAGTTCAACGATTTCATCGCCTCGCGTAGCCGCTCGCGCACCGTCTTGGGCGACCCGGCGATTATAAAGCCCTGGTCGAGGAAATCCTTCCAGGTCAGTCCCTCGCGCCGCAGGTCCGCCTGCTTGCCGACCTGACCAAGTATCCCGGCCTTGATCGTCTTGACCGTCCGATAACCCGGCGCATCGGCGAAGCCGTTGTACACGTGTAGGCAGCGATTGAAGAAATAGTCGACGTGCGGGGCGTAGAGGCGCTCGGCCTCTTCGTCGCTGTTTGCCACAATCACGACCTGTGCAAAGCCCATCGAATACGGATTTAGCTCCTTGCCCCGCTTGGCCATCACTTCCCAGTAGCCGTCGGCGACTTTCTTGCCGGCGATGTATCCGAAGTAGCTTAAGAAGCTGTACTGGTAGTCGTGATTCGCGCAGAAGTCATAGGTCTCGACCGAGCCACCGCCCGGAATCCAGATAGGCGGATGCGGTTGCTGAATCGGGCGTGGCCACAGGTTGACGTAGCGCAGCTGCGTGTACTTGCCGTTGAAGGAGAAGATATCCATCTCCTTCCAGGCCTTAACGATCAGGTCGTGCGCCTCGTAGTATTTCTCGCGCAGCGTCGCCGGAACGGCGCCGTAGCAGAAGTTGTCGTCCATCGAGGTGCCGACCGGAAAGCCGGCAATCAGACGGCCGCCCGAGATCACGTCGAGCATCGCGAATTCCTCCGCGACGCGGACGGGAGGATTGTACAAGGCGATCGAATTGCCCAGTACCACCAGGTTAGCGTTGCGGGTGCGCCGCGCCAGCGAGGCCGCCATCAGGTTGGGCGAGGGCATCATCCCGTAGCCGTTCTGGTGATGCTCATTCACCCCCAGACCGTCGAAGCCCATCGAATCGGCAAATTCGAGCTGGTCGAGATAGTCGTTGTACAGCTTGTGTCCGACCTTGGGGTCATACAGGCGGCGCGGGATATCGACCCACACGCTGCGATACTTTTCCTTGAAGTCGTCCGGCAGGAACCGGTACGGCATCAAATGGAACCAGGTAAATTTCATACGTTCATCTCCTTATGCGTGTGCCACCCGGTCAGCCGGAAGATCGGGCAGCGACCGCTTTCGATTCTTCTCCATTTTCAATTGCAGTGTTCTCGAGTAAGGCCGTACTGCGGGCGGCAACCTTCACCAAGTGCGATTCCAGCGCCTCGTGGATGAAATGTTCCGGGTCGAGGCCGGTGATGTCGCCGAAGAAGTTGTCATCGCCCAGCAGCATGAACGCACCGTTGATACTCGCCCACATGACCGCGGCGGTCTTGGTCGACCCCATCGCATTCGCGATCAGTCCAGCATTGATCACACGTGCAACCGTGCGTTCCCATAAGCCGAATACTTCTTGGCTGAGCGCGAGCACGCGTTTATGGTTGCGAATTTCAGACGCACGCCTGATGCGCTCGGTAAGTTTGGTCCATCCAGCGGATTGCTGGGAGAGAAACATCTCGCGCGACTCACGGATGTGATCGAGATAGGCGGCAGCCACCTCGCGCAATTCCTCAAGAGGGGCAAGTTTACTCGCCTGGATTTCCACATAGCGCTCGCGCAGTTGCTCGACCCTCTCCACCAGCAGGTTGAGGAACAGATCGTCGCGCGAACAAAAGTAGAGGTAGATAGTCCCGACCGCGACTTCAGCCTCGCGCGCGATCATCTCAATGGTCGAGTGCTCGAGCCCGTGCTCGCCAAACACGCGCAACGCCGCGGCGAGAATCGCCTCGCTACGAGCCTGTCGCTCACGCTTATGTCGCTCTCGAACGCTCATTAACCTCTAACGCTGAATCAGCATTCAGTTTCTGAATGTAGACTCATAGCTTCGAACACGGTGAATGTCAAACCGATGGAGGGTTTGGTGACGTAGTCTATTTTAGGTCCCCCTTGAGCTAACCAAGTCGTTGCTGGTTGCTGCCGGGAGGCCTAACCGCAAGGTTCACTGGAAAGTTGTTTGTTCGACTTCAAAAAAAACCGCTTGTTTCTACGAAAAACCACTTGTTTCCATTTCTGTTTTTCTCGTCAGCGGTCTGACCCGCTTACTACCCGACTCGTGTCGAAGAGGAAACGCCCTCGAGGAGTTAATTTCGCTTTACACCGTTTCCCGAGGTTAACGATGACAGTTAACGAAGGCGGAATTTTATAGCTCCGCTCGGTCGTTCTTCCCCGGCACCATGATTGCTCGTTCCGTTTCGTGAGCGGAACGCCACGAAAGGGGATCCAGAGGTCAGTCAGTATCGCGAAGAGAAGGGAGATGAGGTTTCCACGTTGCATAGGCCTGTTGGCACCGGTTGTGCCGCAGGGCCTCGACCCTCCTGGTGCTGTCGGTGCCCAGCTCGTCGCTAAAGCCGGTAGCGAGTCCTCGGGTTCACAGACGGCGACGCAGCTCCGACCTGCACGTGGACCGACCGGTCTGGTCGTGGAGCTCCTGAAGCCATATTGGAAACGGCTTGTGATCGTCTTTGCGGCCATGTTGGTTGAGGCCTCGATGAGCCTCGCGGCACCATGGCCACTGAAGATCATCATTGATGATGTTGTCGGCGTTCATCATTCGCGTAGCCGGATCTCGTGGATGGCGTCCTTTGCTCACCATCATGACAAGATGCATCTAGCCGCGTTGGCAGCGCTAAGCACGGTGGCAATATCAGCGTTAGCGGCGTTGGCGAGCTACATTAACAACTACTACACGGAAAGCATCGGTCAGCAGGTCGCAAACGATCTGCGCATGAAGCTCTATTCGCATCTCCATCGACTCTCGCTTACCTACTACGATCGCAATCAAACCTCGACGATCCTGAGCACTATCACGGACGACGTGAGTACGGTTCAGGACTTTGCCTCTTCGGCGACCTTGTCAATGTTCGTCGATCTCCTGACCATCATTGGGATTCTTGCAATGATGTTCTGGTTCAAGTGGGATTTTGCGATTATGGCGGCCGCGGTGACGCCGTTGCTGTTGTGGTTCATCGCTCGCTTTCGGCGCGCAGCGAAGAAGGCGGCTCGCGAAGTCCGACTCCGCCAGAGCGAGCTAATGGGTGTGATACAGCAAGGGCTCGAATCGATCCGAGCGGTTCAGGCCTTCGGTCGCGAGGCGGCCGAGGAGAGCCGTCTGAGCGAAGTGAGCCGCGCGACCGTCAATGCCGCGCTGAAAGCACGGCGAGTCAAGTCGCTCATCTCACCCATGGTGGGAATCACGGCTTCCTTGTGGACGGCCTTCCTGATGTGGCGCGGGACATCACTCATCCTCGCTCGTACGATGACCCTGGGCACATTGACGGTGTTTCTGGCTTACTTGAATAAGTTCTTCAAGCCCCTCCAGGATCTAGCGAAGATGGCAAATACGGTTGCGCAAGCCGGAGTGGGCCTAGAGCGGATAGCAACTATCCTCGAGGCAGACAGTATTATCCCCGAACGTCCGAATGCGCTTGAGCCGGCCAGTCTTCGCGGTGAAGTCGTCTTCGATCATGTGACTTTCGCATATGATGCGAACTCTCCCATACTCCGCGAGGTCAACCTTCATGTTCAACCCGGGCAACATGTAGCTATCACAGGCCCGACCGGGGGAGGCAAGACGACCTTGGTGAGCCTGATCCCGCGTTTCTATGATCCGACCACCGGCCAGGTGCAAATCGATGGGGTGGACGTGCGCGATTTCACACTTCAGGCTCTCCGCCAGCAGATCGGCTTCGTTCTGCAGGACACGGTTTTGTTCCGTGGCACGATTCGCGACAACATCGCCTATGGCCGCGCCGGCGCCACCCGAAATCAGATCATCGACGCCGCCAAGCTGGCTAACGCGGACGAGTTTATCGAGCGGATGCCTCACGGCTATGAGACGATGGTGGGTGAGCGAGGGTGTACGCTCTCTGGAGGGCAGAGGCAGCGGATAGGTATTGCCCGCGCGGTCGTCAGAAATTCGCGTATTCTTATTCTCGACGAGCCAACCGCGGCGCTCGACGCCGATTCAGAAGCACTCGTGATGGAGGCTCTGGAACGACTTACGAAGGGGCGCACCGTCATCACTATTACTCACCGGCTTAACACGATTCGCCTGGTGGACAAAATTATTGTGCTCAGCGCTGGTGTTGTGGCAGAGGAAGGCACTCACCATGAATTGCTAAACCGTGGTGAGATCTACGCCCAGCTTTGCCGCGTCCAGTCAGCACCAGGGTTTGTGCCCGAACAGGTATCCCGATGGGGTGGCCATTGCCACCTGCCGATCGGCAGGGTAGCCGACGGCGGTTTTTGAGAAGGGACTAGCAGGATTTTTTGGGAGGGAAGTAGCAGGTTTTAAAGGAGGGAATAGGACTATGTCTTCCCATTCAGCAATCATTTTTCCTGATGACTCCGCCGGCCCGCTAATCAGCGCGATCGATTCTGCGACCAAGTCGCTACGGATAAAGATGTTCGTCTTCACCGACCCGGCCCTGCTCAGGGCAGTAACGGCCGCCCGCTATCGGAACATCAAAGTTCAGGTAATGCTGAATCCAGCGCGCCGGGATGGTGAAGACGACAATGGGTCCACCCGGGAAACGCTCATAGAAGCCGGTATTGAAGTCAAAGACACTAATCCCGCCTTCGGCATGACCCATGAGAAGTCGCTGGCTATCGATGATGAATTGGCTTTTATAGGTTCCTTGAACTGGGAGACGGAGAACCTGACGGAGACTCGTGATTACGTCATTTGCACCTCTCGTCCACACGAGGTCGGTGAGATGATCAGCTGCTTCGACGCCGACTGGCATCGCATGCCTTTCGCGCCCGGGAAGCACACACATCTGGTCTGGTGCCCGATCAATGGACGCGAACGAATCGCGCGATTTATCGATGACGCCAATCACACCCTATTTGTACAAAACCAGCGCTATCAAGACCCGATTGTCATCGAACGTCTGGTTAGGGCCAAGGAACGTGGAGTCAAAGTTCACGTTTTGGCGCGTCCTCCGCACACATTAAAGAAGGACAAGCTTATGGAGGGCGTGGGGGGATTGCGCATCATGGACGACATTGGGATAAAGGTTCACAAACTGAAGAACCTCAAACTTCACGGTATGATGCTTCTGGCGGATGGGATCCGCGCCATCAACGGCTCAATAAATCTGGCTCCGGGCAGTTTCGACGATCGTCGCGAACTGGCTATTGAGACGCGCGACGACGAGGTCGTCGACAGGCTGCACAAAGCAGCTCACCACGACTGGGAACACTCGCACCCGCTCGATCTCACCGACGAGGGATTGCTAAGTGACTTGGAACAGCGCAGCGAAGAAGGTGCAAAGAGTCTGGTGCTAAGTTCGCAAGAGCGAGATCGAGCAGAGACGAACTGAGATGCGCCCGAACAAGGGAATGCTTTTATTCCTGCATGGGTACCAGACAATCAATATTTTTAGATCTACGACTCTTTTTTTGCTGTCCTGACTGCCTCGGAGCGTCCGGGACCTGAGAGATTTCCCGATGCTAGAGTCGCTAGCTGCTTCCGGACGATGTTTTACAACGGTGGAGGCTACCTAAGGATTCTCCCGATGTTAAGTAGATTTGGTTGGCTACTATTTACTCTAAGTCTCGCGTCTCTTGCGGTATCAGCGCGGCTGCATGCGCAGGAAACCAACATCATGCAATCCGGAAGTAGCTTCCATGGCATCCGTGACTACCGTGAGGTAATGCCAGGCGTTCTCTATCGGGGCGGAGCGAACAATGGACGCGCTCCCCTGAGAGACGACCAGCTAAAAGCCCTGTGCGAAGCCGGCTTCGGCACCGCGGTTTATCTCTATCGAGCGGGTTTTTCCGGTCCCTCGACTGTCCAATGCTCAAAGGGGTCGCTTCGCTATATCACGGAAGGATGGGAAGGCAAGGGGCGGGCCGCAGTTAACCAGCAGATTTACGATGTCATCAAGAGCAAAGACAAGCCGATTTTCATTCATTGCTGGAATGGCATTCATGCAACCGGAGCCGTCGCGGCGACTGCGCTTATGCAGTTTTGTAATACTTCATCGCAGGAGGCTGTTGCGTACTGGAAAGTGGGGATCGCTCCCCGGGTGCAATATCCGTCCGTGATCCGCAGTATCGAGAGCTTTCAGAAGAACCCAGAGCTTGAACTGACCCCTGAGCAACAAAAGCAGTATTGTCCTCAGTTCCCAGGCATGCAGTCTCGAAAATAGGAGTTCTCCCACCCCGGTAAGCTTTTCGCGCAGCGCAATGCCGCTGCCGATCGTTCATATCGAGCTGCGAGCACACGAAATGCCCAGTCTACAATGCCGAAGCCGCCCGACCGGCAAGAACATCGCGCTTCTGGGATTTGCTTTATGCTGGGCGCTCCTCCCTGGAACTGGCAGCGGCGCCCAGTTTGAAGGAACGGCGACCAACTATGGCCGCGAGGAGTGTATTACACTAGACCATTTCAGCAAGGAATCTGGTGCACAGTACCTGGAAAAAGATTCGGCTCAAGAAGCGAAGCTATGCGGGATTGGGTTCGACAGCAAAACCATCGGGCTGTGTCCCAAGATCTGGAGCACTAGTCCCGGTACGATCGTGTACGACATCACTGGCTCTCAGTACAGCGGACACCCGGAGACCTTCGAAAATGAATATTGCGCGAAGCAAAGGCAGTTAAGGCATAAGGTTGCCGGCGTGGATAGATTGGCCGCTTACAAGCAATCTATAAATGGGCAGTTCGGCCAGCACACTAGTGCCACCTTCTCTCAGGCCTCGCCTCTTTACTACCATTTTGCCCGATATTTCAACACGACCGTAGATGTTCCGGTTGCGACGGTCAGGACTACGGACGCGCACAGACACTTTGCGCGGGTGGCGGTGAGAGGCCGCGCAATTGCTCCGCGCGGCATGATCCTCGCCGGATGGAACGTCGTCACCTCAGCCGAGCAGAACCCCACCGCCTATTCACCAGTGAACGAGTTCTACTACGGCGATCCCAAGGACCACCTGATCTATGGGACCATGCTGAAAGCTCAGGGCACCAGATATGGTCCTGAATTTAATGGAAACATCTCGGGCAAGGGTTATTCCCAACAGTACGAATTCCTGCAAAAGACGCCCGCATTTCTCGCGCTCGCGTCGCCCGAAAACCTGGTTGATGCGATGAGCTCGGGACTCAATGAGAGCCGCAAGGACCCGATCGTCGCCAGAGCGCTAGGTCCGAATGTCTCGAGAGAGCAGATGATGTTCTGGATGACCGAATTGTCGGAAATCTGCCTCTTGGACTACATCTTCAATCAGCAAGATCGTCCTGGAAACATAGACTACCGCTGGGTCCGATATTACGTTGACCAGCAGGGGAAGTTGAAATCAAAACGCGTCGATTCGAAGATGGGTCATGCGGGAATCGGCTCGATCAAGATGCCTGACGATCTTAACGGAAGCACGAAGGTTTACCTGATTCAAAAGACGCACATTAACGATAATGATGCTGGCGGCAGGAGATATACTAATTTCACCAAGAAATTTGACTTGTTGGAAAAGCTAGAACATATGAAAGCCATCACCTATCGACAGCTGATTCACCTGTCAAAGGATTTTCAGGCCAAGGGACCGTTGTATAACTATCTAGGGAACACGTTTTATCTTAACGATGACTACACTGAGTTGATCGCTCAGAACACGATCCAGGCGGCGAATATTTTGCAGAGTGCATGTAAGGGCGGGAAATTAAGATTCGATTTGGATCCCGAGAGGCTCCTGACGACGGGAAAAGTAGAAGAGATACCAGTCGATTGCCTCAATCCGTAACATGAGATCGTGTTTACTGAGATTAGAGACACCGCCCGAACCCAGCCCCCTGGGGAGAAACACTAGCGCGATAATCTTCCCAGCACACCGAACCTAAACTCGCACTCTATTATGCGACTCAATTTACATTGTCGCGCGGGCATCAGGGCGTGATAGCGATCGAACTAAAAGTGCATCCATAAAACCAAGACACCCAGGGAGAACCCCTGGCGAGAGTCTTTGAGCCTTATCTCCTGTCAAACCGCCGCGGAGATAAGGCTTGGATCACTCCGAGGTCACATCCAAGCTCAAGCCGTTTGGACATCGTGGAGATGAATCGAGTTCGTGCATACGACGTTCACCGCCTTGACTAGAGGGTGGGCTTTTTGAGAAACGAGATCCAGCGCCGATTAGCTTCGCTATGATCACTGTGTACGGTGGATCGACCACGCGATCGTTTCGCGTGCTTTGGCTGCTGGAGGAGATGGGCCTCCCGTACGCGCTGCGGACGGTCGATCTGCGACACCGGGGCGACGATGCCGAATTCCTGAAAATCAACCCTGCCGGGTTCTTGCCTGCCATCCAGGATGGCGGGGTAGTGATGGTCGAGTCGATCGCGATCATGGAATATATGGTTGCCCGGTACGGACCGACGGATTTGGCACCAATCGGAAGCGATGCAGCGTTCCCGCTTTACCAACAATTCCTCCACCTTGGCGAGGCGGGCATGTCAGCATGCCTCAACATTGTGGTTGCCAGCAGATATTTCGCGCCGGGTGCGGAGAGAGATAACTGGGGCGCCCGTCAAGCTATCCAGATGTTCCTCAATCGCATGACGCTCGTGTCGCGGCGCTTGGACGAGGTTCCTTATCTTGCGGGCAAAGCTTTCACCGCTGCCGACATATCGGTGTGTTACGCCCTTGAGCTGGGTTCCGCCTTGGGCGCTTGCGAGGAGTACAGCCCAGTCGTGAAATCGTACCTTGAGCGCCTCCGTGACCGCGAGGCATTCCAAAGGGCAAGGAAGAAGTCCACCCCGCTCAGCCAGAGCGCTGAAACGTAGAATCGAAATTCACCCAGAGAAAAGGACTGCCGTCGAGGTAGGCGCTATGAAATTCATGTACTTTTTTTTGCCCACCCTTCCCGCGACGCTGGAAGAGCGCCGCCAGTTGCGGCCGATTGCCAATCATACTGAGCGTTGGCAGCGGATGATCAGCGAAGTGGTCGAACTGGCCCAGAAAGCCGAGGATCTGGGCTTCGATGCGGTCTGCTTTCCCGAGCATCATCTGCACAGCGAAGGGCTCGAAATCGGCGGGTTACCAACTCTCTATCAGCACGTCATCCACCATACTAAACGCATCAAGGTTGGTCCCATCGGCTATGTTCTGCCGGGGTGGAATCCACTGCGCCTGGCCCTCGAGATCAGCTGGTTGGATCAGCTGACCAAAGGTCGCACATTTGTCGGATTCGCACGGGGCTATCAGGCTCGTTGGCTCAATCAGATGGCGCAGAAGATTCACGTTAGTGCCACGGTCAGCGACCGGAGCGAGACCGATCGGATCAATCGCGAGGCCTTCGAAGAAGTCTTCCGCTTTCTCAAATTGGCGTGGGGCGACGAGCCGTTCCGCTTCAAGGGCAAGTACTACGAATACCCCTCTCCGCAAGAAGGGACTCCCTGGCCGGCACACGAATGGACCCGCGAGTATGGGGCGTATGGCGAGGTCGATGAGCTCGGACTTATTCAGAAGATCAATGTTGTACCGAAGCCGTACCAGAAGCCGCATCCCCAGCTGTTTCAAGCTTTTTCGGTCAGTGAAGAGACCGTGCGCTGGTGCGCGCGCGAGGGAATAATCCCGACGATTCTCCTGCCGCAGCCCGAAGTGGTGCGAAAATTCGTCGAGGCTTATCAAGAGGAGTCTCGCAAGAGCGGCCGTGAGCTGAAACTCGGCGAGAACGTTGGCGTGGTCCACTGCGTCTACCTTGCCGACGATCGTCGTCGCGCTCTGGAACTTGGCAATCAGGGCGTTTGCGGCACCGGCTTCGCCAGGTTCTTCCATCATTTCGGCTTTTCCGAAGCCTGGCGTGAGCCCGCTGATGAAGCCCGTTACCCCACTGGCAAGGTGATGTTGCCGGCCTCGGAAGTTACGATTGAGCGCCTCGCCCGGGTCAAGTTTGCGTTCGCCGGAAACGTTTCCGAAGTACGCGAGGAGATGGACGCGTTGGTCGAGAATGTCCATCCGGAATGGTTCGTGTGGCAGGGCGACCAGGGCTTGCTGCCGGTCAACGAGATCAAGCGGCAGCTCGAGATTTTCGGTAGCGAGTTGTTGCCACGGTACCGGTAGTCTCCTCTGCCGTCATCTTGTGAGATTCGCTGCGGGAAGGACGCGCGCTCTTGGATGGTTCTGGCCACGAACGGAGATCTTCGCGTCCGGTCGAGCGCCGGGCGAATGTCGGAGAAATCAGTGTTTGCTTCCTAACGCTGGCTCGCCTGGGGGGCCTCGCTGTACTCGGTTTCGCTAGCCGTGTTAGACGGGGGCATGAGTAATCAACCCCCAAGACCACCGTTCATAATTGCTAGCGCATCCGTTCCCGAGACCTGTCATCAATACCCGAATAGCGAGGAATACACCGGCCACAAGCGGGCGATCGGCAAAGCTGCTGGTCTTCACAAGATCGGCGTAAACCTGATTCGATTGCCCTCAGGAAATCGGAGTTCGTGGCCGCATGCCGAGGAGAAAGAGGAGGAGTTTGTATACGTTCTTGAGGGCGAGGTCGAGGCTTGGATAGATGGCTTTGTTCACCCGATAGGGCCCGGAGACTTTGCGGCCTTTCCCGCCGGGACCGGCATTTGCCACTGCTTCATAAACAACGGCGCGCGCGAAGCCTTGCTAATGGTGGGAGGCGAGGCCTCGAGACCGGACAACCGGATTTACTATCCACTCCATCCTCAGCGCCGCAACGACCTGCCACCGAGCGAATGGTGGAAGACGTACCGGAAAGCGCGCTGGGAGCGCACGACGGGATGCCCGACGCACTTCGACGACAGGCGCACTTTTGACATCTCTGGCCAGCTCTGAGGACTAGTAGAGCTGACAAGCACGCCCATCTCCGAGTGCCGTGTCCCGGGCTGGGGGAACGACTACCGCTGCGCAGCGCTCCGTTGCGCCCCGTGAAATGATGGCGCGGCAATTCGATAGATGGTGAGCCAGGGCTGGCGGACTGAAGTTCCCGCCTTCGCAATCTGACGGGAGCTGGCGTCATGCGCAAAATTTCTTCTGTTCTCTTTGCTCTTCTGCTCGTTTCAACCCTGCTCGCATTGCCCGCGCGTGCTCAATGGCCTGCCGCGCCACCACTCCCCCGGTGGGGTGACTACGATGACACCCACACTTGGCGCGATGCCGCGTGGTGGTGGGAGAACCGACCTGAGTGGGTCCGCGCTCATCATCCTGACTGGTGGGGTGACTTCGACGACCAGCATCATTGGCAGCCCGCCTGGTGGTGGTGGAAAGAAAAGAAGGAAGCATGGTTCCGTGCACACCATCCGGAATGGTGGGGCGATGTGTATCAGGACAACTGGTACCCCGCTCAATGGTGGGAACAGTACAACCCGAGCTGGGTGCGCCTGCATCATCCCGAGTGGTGGGGCGATTCCTTCCAGGGCGCGTGGTATCCGGCGATATGGTGGGAGATGCTGCAGGCTCTATGGGCCCGCGAGCATCACCCCGAATGGTGGGGCAATTCTTATCAGGGCCTGTGGTATCCCGCGTCCTGGTGGTGCACTTTCCATCCCGAGGTCTGCAGTCAGAACCCAGACTGGTGGGGCGCGCCATACGAGGGCGTATGGTATCCAGCCGGATGGTGGTGGCAGTTTCATCCCGATATCTGTCGAGTCGATCATCCTGATTGGTGGGGCGACTTCGATGACGCTCACTACTGGCGACCCGCCTCGTGGTGGTGGCAGAACAATCCGAACTGGGTCCGCGAGAATCATCCGAACTGGTGGGGCGATTTCGACGATCACCACGTCTGGCGCAACGATGCATGGTGGATGGAGCACAATGCTGCTTGGGCCCACCAACATCATCCCGAATGGATTGGCGATTACGACGACAAGCACCAATGGCGCGACGTGAACTGGTGGACGGCCAAAGACCCCAACTTCATCCGGGAGAAGCATCCCGATTGGCTTTCGCAGGTGCAGGCTGGGCTGGGCCCGCAACACGAGGTCGAGCAGCGTAGCCTATCACGTCAGCACAATCAGGAAATTCAAGCGCTTGAACGGCAGCGTCTCGAACAGCAACAGGAGCTCGCGCGCCAGCACACCGAGCAGCTCCAGGCCATGCAGAACCGGCACAGCGAGCAATTGAATGCGCTCGAACGTGCGCAC
>DASXMJ010000010.1 GCA_036495685.1 Candidatus Binataceae bacterium
CCCTCGAATTCGTCTTCGACGGCTTCTACCGCCGCACAGCCAAGCGCGGCCGCCTCCGCCGCCCCTCAGGCAGCTGCACCCCAAGCGGCCCCCGCTCCTCCAGGGCCCGCGCCCGGGGCGGCCACTGCGGAGCAGTTGGAACAGCTGGTATCACCCATCGCGATTTACCCCGACACTCTCGTTGCGCAAATACTTGCGGGTTCAACCTATCCAAGCGAGGTGGTCGAAGCGCATCGCTGGCTTGACCAAAATGCGAATCTGAGTGGTGACCAGTTGGCCGCCGCTGTCAATCAGCAACCCTGGGATCCAAGCATTAAGTCTTTGTGCCAGTTTCCTAGCGTACTGAAGACAATGAATGACAGTCTTTCATGGACTTCGGCCCTGGGCCAAGCGTACTACAACCAGCCGACCGACGTGATGAACGCGATTCAGGTGATGCGCAAGCGAGCGATGGACGCAGACACTTTGAAAAGTACCGCACAGCAGACAGTCCAGGTTCAACCCGCAGCGCCAGCCGCGGAATCTTCGGGCGGTGAGTCTGCCGTGCCCGCGCCGCAGCAGACGATCATAGTCAACCCGGCTCAACCCAATACTGTGTATGTACCTGAGTACAATCCGTCTTCGGTATACGGGGCTCCCGTTCAATCACCGCCTGGATACACTGGCGGCGAGTTGCTCACTACCGGACTCGTTTCATTCGGGGCCGGAATGCTCATCGGGTCTCTGATCAACAACAATGACAATAATTGGGGCTGCAATTGGGGTGGAGGCAACGTCAGCTATAATCGCAACGTTTACGTTTCCAATACCAACGCCATACCGGCGCGTTATCGCGGCGGTTACTACGGACCAGGATATGCCGGCGGTCGCCCACCGTACCCGGGTGGAGTTCGTCCACCATACGCGGGTGGAGGCCGTCCGTACGCACCCGGGCGTTACCCCGCACCCTATGCGGGCGGCGATCGTCCCCTCTACAATCCCGGCACTCGGCCATACAACCCGGCCACCGCCCGCCAATTTGCCAACACGGGGAACTTCAAAGAACCAACCTTTCCAAAGCCTAACCAACTTCCAGGCCTACAAAATCGCAATCCGCCGGTGAATCGGCCGGCTCAGTTTGGCGGGAACGCGCGCAACAATCCCTCGTCTGCTGGGCGCAACGCCTTCAATAACCAGCCATCGTTCAATCCAAAGAACGATCCGATGCGCGGCTACGGCAATAAAAGTCGTGCGTCAGGCGGTGGCCGCAATAACGCCTTCGGGGGCTACGGGCCCGGCCGCCAAACCCAGGATTTCAGTAACCGAGGCCGGGCCAGCTACGGCGGGGGTGGCGGCTTCCGTGGTGGCGGCGGCGGAGGTGGCTTTCACGGCGGGGGCGGAGGGGGTCGTCGTCGCAGGTGAGTGACACTTCATGGGAGATGATTAAGTAGCGCGCTAGGCCTGCGGACCACAAAACTGGGGAGCTGTCGTATGTCGACCTTCGCTGAATCCGATCAAACCCGTGCAACTTGTGGGTCTCCCAGCGCGCGGGTGGCGAGCCTGCTGATCGCGTTTCTGTGTGCGTTGCCGCTCCCGCTCGCTGCGCAAGAACAGCGCGTTTTCAGCTCACCCGTTGAAGCCGCCACTGCACTTTTCACTGCCGTTAAGAGCGACGACACCGCGGCCCTCGGATCTATTCTCGGTCCAGATTCCCAGCAGCTCCTTTCATCAGGAGATCCGGTCGCGGATAAGAATTCGCTGGCACAGTTCGCCAGCCAATGGGATCAAATGCATCGGTTCGCCTACGACGATCAGGGTCGGGTGATCATCTACTTGGGCTCCGACAACTGGCCCGCACCGATTCCGATTGTAAAGAAGGATAGTGGTTGGGTGTTCGACACCGCGGCCGGCAAGGACGAACTAATTTACCGGCGAATCGGTCGCAATGAGCTCTACACCATTGGGGTGCTGGAGAATCTAGCCAGCGCTCAGCGAGAGTACCAGAGTGAAGATCACGACGGTCACCAGTTCGCAAAATACATTCTGAGTGACCCTGGCAAGCAGGATGGCCTCTACTGGGAAACCGCGGAGGGATCGCCGGCTAGTCCGATCGGACCTCTGGTGGCTGACGCCGCCACGAAGGGATATAAAGTCCAGAAGCGCGAAGAAGCCGCGACCGCCGCTCCGTTTCATGGGTACTTCTATAAGGTACTTACCAATCAAGGAAAGGATGCACCCGGCGGAGCGAAAAACTATATCGTAGACGGCAAAATGACCGGCGGCTTCGCCTTTCTCGCTTGGCCCGCAGAGTATCGTTCTTCGGGAGTGATGAGCTTCATGATCAATCAAGATTCGGTCATCGTTCAAAAGGATTTGGGGCCTGATACGGCCACTATCGCGAAGGGAATGTCGGCGTTCAATCCCGACTCGTCCTGGGAGCAGGTCGAGCAGTAGTCACTATGTTTCTTCTCAGTGAGTGCCAACTTTGGCAAGGTTCGATTCGGCTTAGGTGCAATCGCGCTTGCGAAGGCGGCCGTTCAGAGGAGCGAGTCAGGTGGCACCTCCGCTGCGCTGATGCAAATAACTCCGAAGAAGGAGCAGACAAATGGGAATCATAGCATGGCTGGTCGTTGGTCTAATCGCCGGGTTTATCGGCAGCAAGATAGTCAACAAGAGTGGCGAAGGCCTGATCCGTGACATTATCTTGGGAGTAATCGGTGGACTGGTTGGCGGTGCGGTCTTTTCGGCGCTTGGTTCTACCGGAGTCACCGGTATTGATCTGTGGAGCATTTTCGTCGCCGTTATCGGATCGATCGTCGTCCTCGTCGTATACCATGCACTGATCGGAAGGACCGCCTAGAAATCGGTGAGTGGCTTCGAAGGACGCCGTTCGGGTCCCCAGAACACCTACACTTCTCCGCCCCGTTTGGCCGGCTGACTTTCCCTAGCGCTTAGAGGGTGGCTCCATCCGCTGCCCCTCCTATCGCACGGCGTCGCGCACACTCGATAGAGTCAAACTTCGGAGCTGCGCTCAAAGATCACCAAAGCACCGACGGTTTGCCTACGAGGAACCAGAGAGCTGGATGCTCACATCGACCAGCCCTCCGGAACTAGATCAACCGCCCGTTCGACTTATGTGTCGATAGATCGCCTATTCCTCTTTGGTTCCCGGCAGCCTTGGTTCCTCAAGCGAACATCGTCTTCTTTCAGGGCAGCTTGGGAATGGAGGGCAAGCTGCCAGCTCCAGGAACCTTGGAGGTCAGCCCACTAGTCACGTTGCTGGTAGCACACGACGCCAGGATATCCGAGCCATGCTGCGACACATACCCCTGTAACAGGCTGGTCGCGCTGGGGAGCGGAAGGTGGACGCTGCTCGCAAACATCGTGGCGGCTGCGGAGATTATTGACGGGCTGCTTAAAAGCGAGGGCGACGCGGCGGCGGGATTCGGCACCTGATTGCCAATCGCCGAACATAAGGCACTGTTCGCAGCCGTCTGCTGTTCGCCGGTCAGCGCACCGACCGCGGATTGAGCCATGGAGCCCTCGCCAACCTGCGCACGCAGTAGCGCCGGCCGCGGCGCCAGTAGAGCCGCTGCCGCCGCGATCGTGGTAAGAGCGGATCGCCGGGACCATCGAGGTATCATCTCCGAATCCTCCTCGCTTTTCGCTGAGCGCCTTCTCTGAAAAGAGCGGCCGCGATGGGCGTCGCAGCCGCTGTCCTCATGTTGCGTCCAGCTGCCTACTGCATGGGCACGAGTTCGACGCGTCGGTTTTGGGCGCGTCCCTCCGCGGTGTCGTTGGACGCCACGAAGTTCGTCTTCCCATATCCATGCGGAATCAGCCGGCTCTGCGAAATGCCTTGCTGTCCGAGATAGTTGACCACGGCATCGGCGCGCCTCTCCGACAACCTGAGGTTGTACTCCTCGCTCCCAATCGCATCAGTGTACCCATTGACGTCAACGTTCACCTCGGGATGCGCCTTGAGCGTCGACGCAGCCTCATCCAGGACTGCCGCGTCACCCGGACGGATATTGTATTTGTCGAAGTCGAAGTGCACGCCGCGAAGCACGATCTTCTCCTTGGGT
>DASXMJ010000011.1 GCA_036495685.1 Candidatus Binataceae bacterium
CTGCTCTCGATTACCATCCAATGCCTGTTCATGTACCTGATCGAGTACTTTGCCGCGAACTATTTCCTGAACAGCCTCTACAGTCTGGCCGATGCGAAGGGGTCGGCGGCGCCCATCGGCGACATGATGGTCATCGTCGGCAACGTGATGCTGGGCGGGCACGGTCAGGCGTTCATGCTGGTCGAAGCCCTCACCGTGTTCTTGGCGCTCATCGGTACGACTCTGAGCTGTATCAATACCGGTGCGCGCGTGACCTATGCGATGGGGCGAGATGAAGAGGTGCCGGAGCATTTTGGCTTTCTGCATGGTGAAAATCTGACGCCTCATCGAGCGATCTGGACCCTTGCCACCATCTCGGCGGTCCTCGGCGCGTTTGCCGCACTCTTTTTCTTCGCTGGCAGCGCCGCTCCGGACGACAAGACCATCGCGACTCTGCCGCACAGCATCTGGTACGCCCTCGGCATGAGCTCCAACGCATCGCTTGCCGCGCTGCCCAACGGGTTGTCGCTGGTGACGCTGATCTCGAACTTCGGCACCTTTGCGGTGTATGGGTTGACGAACGTGATTTGCATCATTGCCTTCCGCGAACATCATATGTTCCACGGGCTCAAACACGTGGTGATTCCGGTGTTCGGCGCGCTGGCCAACTTTGCCTGCATGGCCTTCTACATCATCGGCCCGATCGAAGGTCTCGGCAGTGTAAAAGAACCCCTGATCGCGGTCGCCGTCTCGGTGGTTTGGGGCATCTACGGAGCAATTTACTTCTCGCGCAATTCGAAGAAGCGCGGAAAGGATACTATCCTCGCGGCCAAGCCGGCCTAAGCAAACCTGGCCGGCGAAAATAACCCCTTGGGGGCGGGCGGCGTAGCAACACGCCGTTCGCTCCCGTCAGTTTCTGATATCCTGCCAACCCGCGACCAGCCGTGAGCGCTACCAAACCTGGCCGAAGTTCGTTCGCAACCGCCGAGCCAGCCTTCGACCTGGCGGCATTGTCTGACGTCGGTACCAAGCGCTCGCACAACGAGGATTCCTGCGGTCATCTGATCGAAAGCGCCCACAGTGCAGTGTTCGCCGTTGCCGATGGCGTAGGCGGCTACGAAGGGGGGGAAGTCGCCAGCTCGATGGCGGTGGAGATAACCCTCCGGGCCTGGCGGGACAGTCCTCCGGGATGGGGGGCGGGCAAACGTCTGTTCCGCGCCGTCCAGCAGGCAAATATAGAGATCTACAACCGCGCCCTGGCCGTTCCCGAACTCCGCGGCATGTGTACTACCCTGACCGCGGTCGCGGTGGAACGCGGAGTGGTGTCTGCCGCCCATATCGGCGATTGCCGCCTCTATCTTCTGCGCAGTGGGAAGATGGTCCAACTCACCAAGGACCACACCGTGGTGGGCGAGCGGGTGAGGTTGGGTTTGCTAAGCGAGGAGGAAGCGCGAAATCATCCCCAGCGCTCTTCCCTGCAGCGCTCGCTCGGCCGTGAGCTCATTGCCTCCATCGATCGCATTACCATGCCACTGGTTCGCGACGATCGACTGGTGCTCTGCAGCGATGGACTGCACGGCGTGCTGCGGGATCACGAAATCGCAAAGATCGTCAACGAGGACGATGCAACATCCGGCTGCCGCCAGCTCATCGAAGTAGCCAACCAACGCGAGACTCGTGACAACCTGACCGCCGCGGTCCTCAGGATGATCGCTGAATCTGGCCAGACGCTGAGCGTCAACGGCTGGCGAAATCGAATCGGGCGGCTTTTCGGACGCGGCGCCTAAACGGCCAATTCATCCTCCAACTTAAGTTGGACCTTTTGCGGGCTTTTCGAGCTGCCTCGAGGCCCGTAGTGTTGCCCTGTGTCGCGGCAGATGCTTCGCGCCTAGGCACCGTCGGCATCCGGCAGTTACGTCTAAGGTAGGATTTTCGGCGGCACCTTTCTTGCGGCTAAAGCCCGGAAACGCCGCACTGTGGAATCGCGCGGCGATGCGCGGCTCCGGAAAGTGCAGAAAGGAGACGTTTTAGTCGCCGCACCGGCGTAGCGAGGCTTGCCGGTGAAAAATACCCCCTGGGGGGTGAGCGGTTTCGACGCACCGCTCGCCCCCTGCCCGTTTTTTGCTAGGCAATCTGTGCTCGTGCTGCCCGAGAAAGAGTCTGAGACCATTTTGCCTGAGCACATCTCCGATGCGGCCTTCGACATTTTCGCTTTGTCCGACGTGGGCACCAACCGCCCCGACAACGAAGACTCGTGTGGATTTTTTATCGAAGGTCCCGACCAGCTGATCTTCGCGGTTGCCGACGGAATGGGGGGTTACGAGGGCGGCGAAGTCGCCAGCTCGATGGCAGTCGAGATCAGCTTGCGCGCCTGGCAGGAAAGCCCGCGCGAATGGGGAGCGGCGAAGCGGCTTTCCCGCGCCGTGCAGCAGGCAAATATCGAGATTCACAACCGCGCGCTCGCCGTTCCGGAATTACGCATGATGGGCACCACCCTGACCGCGGTGGTGGTCGATCACGGGTCACTAGCGGCCGCGCACGTCGGTGACTGCCGGCTATACCTGATTCGGCACCAGCGGATCACGCAGTTGAGCAAAGATCACACGGTCACCGGCGAGCGGGTAAGGATGGGCCTGCTCAGCGATGACGCGGCGCGCTTTCATCCGGAGCGCTCGATGCTCACGCGCAACGTGGGACACGAGTTGATCGCCTCGGTTGACAGAATTTCCATGCCGCTAATTCGGGGCGATCGCTTGCTGCTGTGTAGCGACGGCCTTTACAACGTGCTTCGTGACCCGGAAATCGAACTCATTGCGCGCGACCAGTGCTGCAGTGATGCCGCCAGGCTCCTTATCGACTCGGCGAATAAACGGGGAACCGCCGATAACCTCACCGTCGCGGTCTTTACCATGATCGCGGAAACCGGGCTGACACCTACGCCGACTGGGTGGCGTGAAAGGTTTCGCCGCTTCCTTGGGCGCTGAAGGATCGGAGTTGGGTTGTGAGAACCGCCGTTTCCCAATCCCCGATTGCCTCGCATCGGGGGCGGATGTTAACGTCCGCGGCCAGACCGTAGCTCCCCGAGCGCGGCCCATCCAACCATGCCCGAGGTCAGCGTCGGCGAAACCCTCGATCAGTTCAAGCTTACCGAGGTGATCGCACGCAGCGGCATGGCTTCGATCTTCAAAGCAACCGATCTGATTTCCGGACAGACGGTCGCGATCAAAATTCCCTACATGCAGTTCGAAAGCGACGTGATCTTCTATGGCCGCTTTCAGCGCGAGGAAGAGGTGCTGCGCCGGCTCGACCATCCCAACATCATCAAGGTCGTAACGCCCCGCAAGAAGAGCCGGATGTACATCGCGATGGAATTCATCGACGGAGTTTCGTTGCGCGAGATTATTCGCACCGAGCAGCCGATGAAGCCCGAGCGCGCCCTCGAACTGATGCGCCAGATCTGCGAAGCCCTGGTGTACATGCACGGTCAGGGCGTCGTGCATCGGGATCTCAAGCCGGAGAATATCCTGGTCACCGCGTCCGGCGTGGTGAAAATCATGGATTTCGGAATCGCTTTGGACGAGGAGGCGCGCCGCCTGACCTGGTCAGGCCTTTCCTCGACCATCGGAACCCCGGACTACATGGCGCCCGAGCAGGTCAGCGGCCGACGCGGCGACGCGCGCACTGATATCTATTCGATGGGCGTGATGCTCTACGAGATGCTCACCGCGAGCCTCCCCTATGCGGCCAGTAACGTTTACAACATGATGCGCGCGAAGACCCATGAGGACCCGCAACCGCTCACCAGGCACCGACCCCATCTCGATCCCAAGCTCGAGGAGATCGTCCTGCACGCGATCGAGCGGCAGGCAAAGAATCGTTACGCCAGCGCGGCACAAATGCTGGAGGACTTGCACGATCCCTCGCGCGTGACAATGACCGGGCGTGCGCGCCACCTTCATCCGCGCAGCCTGCGCGTACAGAAAATCCGGCGCGCTGTAGGGATCGCGGCGTTTTTCGTGTCGCTGATAGGGTTTTTCGTTTTTCTTATCTGGCTGGCGAACCGCTATCCGGCGTCGCCCAGCCAGCCGCATCGGTCGTATCGAGGGGAAGTAAGATGATGCCTGCCAGCCCGGTTACCTTGGACCAGTCGCTCAATCTCGCATGGGTGCTGATCGCGGGTTTCCTGGTGATGTTCATGCAGGCCGGCTTCGCAATGCTGGAAACCGGATTCACCCGCGCGAAAAACGCGACCAATACCATGGCCATGAACCTGATCATCTACCCCATCGGTGTGATCGGGTTCTGGCTGACCGGATATGCCTTCATGATGGGCGGGGTACGGAACTGGCCATCGCTGGGCGTCGCCGAGATCGGCCACTATGAATTGACTGTGACGCTAGGGGGGCATTCCTTCGGCATCATCGGGCTAAGCAAGTTTGCGCTGGCCAATGTTAGTCATGAGCCGGCGAGCCTTGCGATGTTCCTGTTCGCACTGGTGTTCATGGACACTGCGGCCACCATCCCGACCGGAGCGATGGCCGAGCGCTGGAAATTCATCGCATTCTTTATCTACGGATTTTTCATGTCGATGTTCCTCTACCCGCTGTACGGCAACTGGGTGTGGGGCGGTGGCTGGCTTTCCCAGCTCGGCGTGAATCTCGGTGTTGGACACGGGCATGTCGACTTCGCCGGATCGTCGGTGGTGCACATGACTGGCGGAGTGACCGCACTGGCGGGCGTGATCGTGCTGGGTCCGCGGATCGGCAAGTTCCGCCGTGACGGCGCGATCGGTGCACTGCCTGGCCATAACCTGCCCATGGCAGTCGTGGGAACCTTGATCCTCGCGTTCGGCTGGTTCGGGTTCAATGCCGGTTCGTCGTTGGCGGCATCGGATTCGCGCATCGGGGTGATCGCGGCCAACACCATGCTGGCCTCATCCGCCGGGGCGCTGAGCTCGCTTTTGTACCTGTGGCATCGCTTCAAGAAGCCCGATATCGCGATGGCCTGCAACGGTCTGCTCGGCGGACTGGTTGCGATCACCGCGCCGTGTGCCTTCGTCGGACCGCAGGCCGCGGTTCTGATCGGAACTATTGCAGGATTGATAGTGGTGTGGACAGTCCTGATGCTCGAGCGGCGCTTTCGAATCGACGATCCGGTCGGCGCCATTCCCGTCCACGGCGCCTGCGGTGTGTGGGGTGCACTTGCAGTGGGGATCTTCGCGGACGGCAGCTACGGCGAAGGGTGGAATGGGGTGGCGGGCCCGGTGCGCGGGATCCTCTATGGCGACGCCGGGCAATTGCTGGCCCAGCTGATCGGTGTGGTCACCAACCTGCTCGTGGTCTTCGGACTCGGCTTCCTGTTCTTCATCATCGTCGAACGCCTCATTGGCAATCGTGTGCTCGCGGAGGTCGAGTGGTCGGGCCTCGATGCGCTCGAGATGGGCAGCGACGCCTATCCTCACGTGTGATCACACTGGCGGCGGCGAATTATGGTCGGACGCCGCCGGGAGGCAAGCCGCGGTGATCCTTGCCCGCTCACGCGCCCTGGTACGCCTTCAGCTGGCAATGGGTCTGGCGTTGGCGATGTTTCCGGCCATCGCGTGGGCGCAGGTCGGTGAACGCAATTTCTATTCGGCCCTGGTCACGGAGGGTACCGATCCCTCCAACGACCTGACCTTGTCACCGGGATGGGTGACGGTCTCGGGCCGGACTCAAGCCGCGTATAGCTTTACCCTTGAGAAACAAATCACCAACAACATCAGCGTCCTTCTCGGAAACGCACTTGGCGACGCGGCGCGCCGCCGCCTGCAGGCGAGTTCTGGCGCCGACGATATGGAAATCCTGGCGAAATGGGCATTTTATCTGAACGCCGAGCACGAGTTTCGAACCGCGATCGCGCTCGATGTTTTGGGCGCCGACGGAAGATATAAGAGGCGGGCGCCGGTGGCCACTGGCGGGGTGGACCCATGGCTCTCGCCGAGAAGGGCGCTGGCGATCTACCCGACCGCGGGGTTTTTCACTACCTGCGCCCGTTCGGGGTGCAGATGGACGCGGAGTACCTGCCGCGCTGGACCGGTTCGCAACTGGACCTCGTCGCATTTGATTCCGCGCTCAGTTATCAGCTCGACTACTTGTCGGGACCGGGATCCGATTTCGGAGTCGATTGGCCGTTGAGGCCGCTGGTCTTCCTTAATGAATTCAACTACCAGCAGATGGCGTGGGGCTTCCGGGCCACCGGAACCACGCCGGCCGATTGGCGCGTAACCCCCGGTATCGCCTACGCGACTAGGGGCTATCAGCTCGCGGCCGGCACGCAACTGGGTCTGAGCAAACTCGGCAGTAGGGCGTGCCATTCGACCGGGCTTTTTCAGGTCGACATCTACTTCGACCAGATCTTTCCGCAACTTGGTTCAACGTTCTGATGGTCACAAGCTTTTCAAGCCCACCGAGACGCTCCGGGGAGCCCGGTGAGGGCTCACCTACCGTCCCTGGGAATGGACGGTATTAGCCATATTAATCGCGCCTTAAATAGTGTCAGTGCTGCAGCCAGGTCACGGGTGAGTCAGGTCTCCATGACATAGCCGCCCCAAGGAAACGACGGTGTCGCGACTCCGCAGGCTAAGAATTCGAGATTTGCGTACCCCGAACCGAATAAAATCTTGTTATGAGAACTTGAGACCTCAATAATCCTTGACTGACAAAGGCTTTCTCATTATCTTCAGCTCTCCGAAACGAGGATTAACCTTATGAAATTAGGCGGCGATTCTGCGGAACTCGACGCGATCGACCTGCAGATTTTGAGCATCCTGCAGGCCAACGGGCGAATTCCGCATACCAAGCTCGCCGAACAGGTCGGCTTGTCCGCACCGTCGGTGATCGATCGGGTCAAGAAACTCGAGGACGGTGGTCTGATCGCCGGATACTACGCCGCGCTCGATGCTCGCCGTCTCGGCAAAGATGTCACCGCGTTCATCGGCGTTTCGATCAGCCATCCCAAGACGATCGGCCTGTTCGAACAAACCGTTGATCTGCTCGAGGACGTTCTCGAATGTCACCACGTCACCGGGCAGCACACGATTCTGCTGAAGGTGAAAACCGAAAACACCACTTCGCTCGAACGGCTCATCAGCACGGTCCGTTCGATCGAGGGAGTGTCGCGGACCGAGACGATGGTGGTGCTGTCAACCCATACCGAGCGCAACACGATTGCGGTGCACGCCAACGGCGAGACGGCGATGGAACTTCCCAACGGCCACGGCCGACGCCACCGACACGCCGCGCGCGGCACGCTCATCGATTCGAGGCGAACGTAGAGCCATGCACAACCGCAGCAGTATTCCGGGCCCCGAGGGACTGTACGATCCCGCGCACGATCACGACGCCTGTGGTGTAGGTTTTGTCGCGGACGTGGCCGGCAAGCGCTCGCACGACATCGTGCTCAAGGCGTTGCAGGTCCTCGACAACCTCACCCATCGTGGCGCTTGCGGATGCGATCCGCGCACCGGCGACGGCGCGGGAATCCTGGTGCAGATTCCGCACGAATTTTTCAAACGTGAGACGCGCAAGTGTGGTTTCGAACTGCCAGAGCCGGGCGCTTACGGCCTCGGCCAGGCCTTCCTTCCGCTCGACCCCGAACGGCGCATGGCCTGCGAAGCCCGCTTTGAACAGATCGTACAGGAAGAAGGACAGCGCGTGCTCGGCTGGCGCACAGTCCCGGTGGTGGAAAGCGAATGTGGTGAGATCGCGCGGCGCGGCATCCCGACCATTCGCCAGGTCTTTGTCGCGCGCGGCGTCGGCATCAGCGACCTCGAGGCACTCGAGCGCAAGCTCTACGTCATCCGCAAACGGGCATTCAACTCGGTTGACTCGCTGGGACTCTACGCCCCCGAACTGTTCTACTTTTGCTCGCTTTCCGCGCTGACCGTGGTCTACAAGGGCCAGCTCATCTCGCATCAGATTCCCCGGTTTTTCCCGGACCTGCTTGACCCGGTGTTTGCGAGCGCGCTCGCTATGGTCCACCAGCGCTTTTCGACCAACACCTTCCCCAGCTGGGACCGCGCGCATCCGTATCGCTTCCTGTCACACAACGGTGAGATCAATACCTTGCGCGGCAACGAAAACTGGATGCACGCGCGGCAGATGATGTTCGAGTCACCGCTGTTCGGCGACGACATCAAAAAGCTGCTCCCGATCATTGAGCCGACACTGGCCGACTCGGGCAAATTCGACAACTGCCTGGAGCTGCTGGTGCGGACCGGCCGATCCCTGCCGCACGCGGTGATGATGATGATCCCGGAGGCGTGGCAGAACGATACCCACATGTCGCCCGCCAAGCGCGACTTCTACGAATTCCATTCCTGCATGATGGAGCCGTGGGACGGCCCCGCCTCGATCGCGTTCACCGACGGCATCCGCATCGGCGCGGTGCTGGATCGTAATGGTCTCCGCCCGTCGCGCTACACCGTCACCAAAGACGGCCTCGTGGTGATGGCTTCGGAGACTGGGGTTCTCGACATACCGCCCGAGCGAATTGCCTCTAAAGGACGTCTCCAGCCCGGAAAGATGTTCCTGGTGGATACCTCGCTGGGGCGAATCGTGGGAGATGAGGAAATCAAGCAAGGTTTCGCGGCCCGTCAGCCGTACCGGCAATGGATCGATCAGAACCTGGTCAAACTCGAGGCGCTCCCCGCTCCGCCGAGTGCTCCTGCGGTCGCCGGATTTGAAGGGTGGGAGTTGCTCAAGCAGCAGCAGGCATTCGGCTACACGATCGAGGACCTGAAACTGATCCTCGCGCCGATGGCGGTGAACGCGCAGGAACCGGTCGGCTCGATGGGGACCGACACCCCACTGGCGGTGCTCTCGGATCGCTCACCGCTGCTGTTCAATTACTTCAAGCAGTTGTTCGCCCAGGTCACCAACCCGCCGATCGATCCGATTCGCGAAGAGCTGGTCACTTCGGCCGAGACCACCATCGGGTCCGAGCAGAACCTGTTCGAGGAATCGCCGCTGCATTGCCGACAACTCCGCCTGCAACAGCCGCTCCTGAGCAACGAGCAGTTGGAGAAGATCAAACGGCTCTCGATACCGGGGCTGCGTGCGATTACGCTGCGGACAGTCTTCAAGGTGGCCGACGGCGAAGCCGGGTTGCGCGCCGCGCTCGACGAACTGTGTGCGGCCGCGTCGCGCGCGATCGCCGAAGGTTACACGATAATCGTGCTCTCGGATCGGGGGGTTGGCGCCGCGCAGGCGCCCATTCCAAGCCTGCTCGCGACCGGCGCGGTCCATCATCACCTGATCCGCGAGGGCACCCGCACCCGCTGCGGCCTGGTAATCGAATCGGGCGAGCCGCGCGAGGCAATGCATTTCTGCGTGCTGGCCGGTTATGGGGCGTGCGCGGTTAATCCCTATCTGGCGTTCGCGACCTTGGCCGGAATGATCGAAGATGGGCGGCTTAAGGACATCGACGAGGACACCGCCGTCCACAATTTCATCAAGGCGGTCACCAAAAGCATGATCAAGGTGGCGTCGAAGATGGGAGTCTCGACGCTCCAGAGCTATCGCGGCGCGCAAATTTTTGAAGCGATCGGGCTTAGCCAGGAGGTGGTCGACAGGTACTTCACGTGGACCGCATCGCGGGTTGGTGGAGTGGGCCTGGATGCCATCGCGCAGGAAACCGCCAGTCGCCATCGCCGCGCGTTCGCGATTATGCCCAACCTCGACGGCGAACTCGAGGTGGGCGGGCAATACCAGTGGCGGCGGCGCGGCGAGTACCACATGTACAATCCCAACACCATCGCCAAGCTGCAGCATGCGGTGCGTTCGGGCAACTACCGGCTGTTTAAGGACTACAGCAAGTTGGTCGACGAGCAGAGCCAGAATCTCTCGACGCTGCGCAGCCTGCTCAAGTTCCGTTACGAGCGCCCGCCGGTGCCTCTCGAGGAGGTCGAACCCGCTTCCGAAATTGTCAAGCGCTTCAAAACCGGGGCGATGTCATTCGGATCGATCAGCAAGGAAGCGCACGAGAACCTGGCCATCGCGATGAACCGGATCGGCGGCAAGAGCAACACCGGCGAGGGTGGTGAAGACCCGGCGCGATTCGTTCGCGATCCGAACGGCGACTGGCGCCGCAGCGCGATCAAGCAGGTCGCCTCGGCGCGCTTCGGCGTGACCAGTTACTACCTGGTCAACGCCGACGAACTCCAGATCAAGATGGCACAGGGCGCCAAGCCCGGAGAGGGTGGTCAGCTCCCCGGACACAAGGTCGATGATTTCATCGCGAAGATTCGCTACTCGACGCCCGGGGTCGGACTCATTTCGCCGCCGCCGCATCACGATATCTATTCGATCGAGGATCTTGCGCAGCTGATCCACGACCTCAAGAATTCCAACAACCGCGCACGGGTCAGCGTGAAGCTGGTAGCGGAAGTCGGGGTCGGAACCATCGCGGCCGGGGTCGCCAAGGCTAAGGCCGACGTGGTCCTTATAAGCGGCTACGACGGTGGCACCGGAGCGTCGCCGATCCAATCGATCAAGCACGCGGGAATTCCGTGGGAGCTGGGGCTCGCCGAAACCCAGCAGATCCTGGTCATGAACGGTCTGCGCGGGCGCATCCGGGTCGAAACCGACGGGCAGTTGAAAACCGGGCGCGACGTGGCCATAGCGGCTCTGCTGGGCGCCGAGGAATTCGGCTTCGCCAGTGCCGCGCTGGTCGCGTCCGGGTGCATCATGATGCGCGTGTGTCACCTCAACACCTGTCCGGTCGGAATTGCCACCCAGGATCCCGAGTTGCGCAAGAAGTTTGAGGGCAAGCCCGAACACGTAGTTAACTTCATGATGTTCATCGCGGACGAACTGCGCGAATACATGGCGGCGCTTGGCTTCCGCACGCTGGCCGAGATGGTCGGGCACGTCGAGTGCCTCGATGCCAACGAGGCGATTCAGCATTGGAAGGCGCGCAACGTCGACCTCACCCAGATTCTTCACAAACCCGCGGTCGGTCCCGACGAGCCGCTGCACTGCGTCGAAACGCAGGACCACGGACTGGAGGCGGCGCTTGACAATCAGCTCATCGAGCTGGCGAAGGAAGCGATCGCGCATCGCAAGCCGGTCGAGATCCATCTGCCGGTGCGGAACGTGAATCGGACCGTCGCCACCATGCTTTCGGCCGAAGTTTCGCGGCATCACGGGAGCGAAGGCTTGCCGCCGTATACGATCCAGGTCCATCTGACCGGCTCGGCGGGACAGAGTTTCGGGGCATGGCTGGCGCCCGGCGTCGCGCTCTATCTCGAGGGCGATGCCAACGACTACTGCGGCAAGGGACTCTCGGGCGGCTTCATGGCGGTGCGGCCGCCCCGCACCGCAACCTTCAAAGCCGAGGAGAACATCCTGATTGGCAACGTCGCGCTGTATGGCGCGACCGGCGGCGAAGCATTCTTCCGAGGGGTTGCCGGTGAACGATTTGCGGTGCGCAACAGTGGCGCGCACGCGGTAGTCGAGGGGGTCGGCGACCATGGCTGCGAGTACATGACCCGCGGCCTGGTGGTGGTGCTGGGCAAGACCGGACGGAACTTTGCGGCGGGCATGTCGGGCGGGATCGCATACGTGCTCGACGAGGACGGGTCGTTCGCGTCGCGCTGTAATCTGGGCATGGTCGAGTTGGGCGCAGTGAGCGATGCCGACGACCTCAAACAGTTGCACGCGCTCATCACGCGCCATCGGCAATACACCGGCAGCACGGTGGCGGAACGAGCCCTCCAGGACTGGGATGCATTTGCAAAGAAATTCGTCAAGGTGCTGCCGACCGAATATCGGGCAGTGCTGGAGCGCCAACATCTCGGCGCCAACAACGACATGGCTCGCCTGGCGGCAGTCTGAGCGAGGGGTGGAGAACTGAGTTAGATGGGCAAGATTACGGGCTTCATGGAGATCAAGCGCGAGACGCCCGACCGGCGTCCCGTGGCGGAGCGCCTTAAGGATTGGCGTGAATTCGATCTCAAGCTGCCCGAAGAGCGCCTCAAAGCGCAGGGCGCCCGCTGCATGGATTGCGGCATTCCCTTCTGCCACAAGGGTTGCCCGCTCGGGAACATCATCCCCGACTGGAATGACCTGATTTACCGGGGGCGCTGGCGCGATGCGATCGATCGCCTGCACTCGACCAACAACTTTCCCGAGTTCACCGGGCGGGTGTGTCCGGCACCGTGCGAGGAAGCCTGTGTTCTCAACATCAACAACGACCCCGTCACCATCAAGCTGATCGAGAAGAACATCATCGACCACGCGTGGGGCGAGGGCTGGGTCGCACCGCAGCCGCCCGCGCAGAGCACCGGGAAGCGGGTGGCGGTGGTCGGTTCGGGCCCGGCGGGCCTCGCCTGCGCGCAGCAGCTGGCGCGCGCCGGTCACGCGGTTACGCTCTACGAGCGCTCCGACCGCGTCGGCGGACTGCTGATGTACGGGATCCCCGACTTCAAGCTCGAGAAGCATTACGTCGAGCGCCGCGTCGAGCAGATGAAGGCCGAGGGCGTCCAAGTCGTGAGCAACTGCCACGTCGGGTTCGATATCCACGCCGACGAAATGCGCACGAAGTTCGACGCGATCTGCCTGACCATGGGTGCCACCAAGCCGCGCGACCTGCCCATCCCCGGACGCGAGCTCCGCGGCATCCACTACGCGATGGAATTTCTGCCCCAGCAGAACAAGCGTAACTTCGGCGACTCAATCGATCCGGCGATTGCGATCACCGCTGCGGGCAAGAAGGTCGTCATCCTCGGCGGTGGCGACACCGGCTCCGACTGCCTTGGCACCTCCAACCGCCAGGGTGCCGCGAGCGTCCATCAGTTCGAACTGCTGCCCCTTCCGCCCGAAAGCCGGACGGCGGAAATGCCGTGGCCCGACTGGCCGATGATTCTGCGCTCTTCGAGCTCACACGAGGAGGGCGTCATCCGCGACTGGAGCATCAACACCAAACGCTTCCTCGGCAACAACGGTACGGTCCAAAAGCTTCACGGCGTGCGGCTCAACTGGAAGCGTGAAGGAGCCCGCATGGTGATGGAGGAGATTGCGGGTAGCGACTTCGAGCTGGAGTGCGACCTGGTGCTGCTCGCGCTTGGATTTCTTGGGCCGGAACCGGACGGGATAATCAGTGAGCTCGGGCTCAAGCTCGATGCGCGCAGCAATATCGCGACCAACAACTACCACTCGAGCCTGCCGGGAGTGTTTGCCGCGGGCGATGCGCGGCGCGGGCAATCGCTGGTGGTATGGGCAATCTGGGAAGGGCGCGAATGTGCGCGCGCGTGCGACGCATACCTGATGGGTGAGACGTTCCTCCCCGCCAGCCCCGAGTTATAGCTGCTGTTCTTGCGCATTAAGCGCAGGAGGTGGCCGCCGCCCGTCCCCCCCGAATTCGCCGGGGAGCAGGTCGAGCAAGCGAGGCAGGAGACGGCGCCGCGCGAAGAAGCAGATGTATACCAAGTCCGCGGCATTCTACGACGCGATCTACAGTTTCAAGAACTACCCCGCCGAAGCCGCGCAGCTTCACGCCCTGATCCAGCAACACAAGCGGTCACCCGGAAATCGGTTGCTCGACGTCGCCTGCGGTACCGGCCGGCATGTGCATGCGCTCAAGGCGCACGGCTACCAGGTGGCAGGACTGGAACTGGACCAGAACCTGCTGGCGATTGCCCGCGAGCGAAACCCCGAGGCGCGGTTTCACCGCGCCGACATGGTTGATTTCGATCTCGGCGAGGCCTTCGATATCGTCACCTGCCTTTTCAGCTCGATCGGGTACGTAAAAACCACCGAACGCCTCCGCCACGCGATTGCCACCATGGCGCGCCATCTGGTGCCCGGCGGAGTCTTGGTCGTCGAGCCGTGGTTTTGGCCGGGCTTTCCGCTCGACCGGATCGGCCAGATTTCGGTCGACCTTCCGGAACTCAAGCTGGCGCGCATCGTCAACACCCAGATCGTCGGCGACACCTACGTGGCGCATTTTCACTATCTGATCGGCAAACCCGACGGAGTGGACTACCTGGTGGAGCGGCACGAGCTGGGACTGTTCTCCCACGGTGAGCATCGTACCGCGTTCCAGAGTGCGGGCCTGCAAACCATCCACGATCCCAAAGGACTAATTGGCCGCGGCCTATGGATTGGCAGCAAGCCGATCGAGTGAACAGAGATGATTCGTTTGTACGACTATCTGCCGTCCGGCAATGGCTACAAGGTTCGCCTGCTCCTGAGCCAGCTTCAGATTCCCTTTGAGCGAATCGAGCTGGATATCATCAAGGGTAACACCCGCACCCCCGGGTTTCTGCGCAAATTTCCCAACGGTCGGATTCCGGCCGTCGAATTTGACGACGGCCGCCGCCTGTTTGAGTCGAACGCCATCATCTGGCATTTCGCCGAAACCACTTCTCTCGTACCACAGAACCCATTTGAACGCGCCCGTGTTCTGCAGTGGATGTTCTTCGAGCAGTACAGCCACGAACCGTATATCGCCGTGGCGCGCTTCTTCGCCATGCATCTGGATCACCCCGACGAGCGCCGCGGCGGTTTGCCGCGAATCATCCGGGGCGGATATGACGCGCTGGGAGTGATGGAGTCGCATCTCGGTGGCAGCGGCGAAGGCGATCACCGGCGCGAGTTCTTGGTCGCGAGCCAATACACCATCGCGGACATCGCGCTGTACGCCTATACGCACGTGGCGCACGAAGGTGGCTTCGACTTGGGAAACTACCCGGCGATTCGGGAATGGCTCGCGCGCGTGAAATCTCAGCCGCGCCACATTCCAATTACCCAGGGATAGTCGCCGCCTCGGGGCGAACTCCTTGGAATGCGAGCTCGGTAGCGACAGACAAAGGTGACGCGCTGCGCGGCAGATGAGAGCTCCACTGCGGTCCGCGCCGCCAGGAGTCCTCAGCCATCCCGCCGCAGGCCCAGTGCTGCGAGTTTACGCACCACCCACTCGATGCGATCCTCGCCCCAGAAGGGCTCGCCATCGACCACGAAAGTCGGCACGCCAAAGATTTGGTCGCCGTCGGCCTCGGCGAAGCATTGGTCAAGCTCCATGCGCGCGTCGCTATCGACATATCGGGCAAAATCCGCCGGTTTGCACCCGGTTTCGGAAAGCACCGCTTCGATCGCGCCACCCTCTTCCACGTCGAGTTCATGCTTCCAGAAGCGCTCGAACACCCTCTGGGAGTACGGGTGGAAGCGCCCACATTGCGCGGCGAACAAACCGCCGTAAAAGGCGAGTCGGCAGCTAAAAATTTTCTTGGGTGGATAGATAGTCAGGCCGCGCTCCCGTGCTATGCGACGCGCGTCCAGGTACAGATAGCGTACCTTGCGGCGATCCGCGTCGGGATTGTCGAGCGGACCGTAGACTCGGCGGATATTCACCCCGTAGGGAATGAAGCGAACGCGCACCCGGTGCGACTTCTCCAGCTCACGTGCCGGGCCATAAGCCAGGTACGAGAAGGGGCTGGTATATGCGAAGTACAATTTTACTTCGAATTCGTCAGCCATTCGTCAACGCCTGCGCGATGAATTCGGAGAGGTGCACGACCTTGATTTTTGACCCGCGTCGCCGCAGTTCGGCCGCGATTTGGAATTCGCACCCCGGATTCGACAGCACCACGTAGTCGGCGCCGGTCGCCAGGATGTTGTCCGCCTTGCGACTGGCCAAGGCGCGCGCCATTTCGGGCTCGGTCAGGTTGTAACTTCCCGCAGAGCCGCAACACAGGTCCGACTCCCCCAACTCGATCAGGCTCACGCCTGGCATTGCCGCGAGCACCCGGCGCGGGCCTTCGCGCACTCCAAGACCGTGCACCAGGTGGCATGCATCGTGAAAGGTTACCGTGCACTCGATTTTACGCAGGGGCGGCAGCCCTCGTTCCAGCAACAGTGCGCTCAGGTCTCGCACCTTGGCCGCTACTTGTCGGGCCGAATCGGCCAACTCGGGATCGTCGCGCAGCAGTAAGCCGTACTCCGCTACCGCCGCCGAGCAACCGGATGCGGCCGAAAGAATCGCCTCGGCGCCGGAACGCGCCAGGGCGCGCACGTTGTGCCGCACGAAATCGAGCGCGCGGCCGCGATTGCCCGAATGAAGATCGAGTGCGCCACAGCAGCGGGTGTGGGCCAGCCGTACCACCCGATAGCCGGCTGCCGCCAACACTCGCTCCGTCGCGAGGTTCTCCGAATTGGCGAGTACCTGCGCGACGCACCCGTGATGGACGACCACGGCGGGAGCACCCGGGACGCCCGCGGGTAGCGCGCCAGCGCGCGCTTCGCTTGACTGATGCAGCGGCGGCAACAGCTCGAGCCACTCGCGCACCGCGCCTGGCAGCAACGCGCCCAGGAGCGGCCGCAATCCGATGCGTTCGGCAATCTTAAGCGGTGCGAGCAGTGCGCGGAGGCGGGCGGGGTAGGGGAAGATGGCGTTTACCAGAGTTCGGCGCGCGCGTTGGGGAAGCGACCGAGAGTAGTTGTCCTCGACGAACGCCCGCGCCCGCTCGATGAGTTGGCCATACTGGACTCCCGAGGGGCACGCCGTCTCGCACCCGCGGCATCCGAGGCACAAATCCAGGTGGCGGGCGGCATCGTCCTCGAGCGGCAGACGTCCCTCGGCCAGCGCCTTCATCAAGTAGATACGCCCGCGCGGCGAATCCATTTCTGCCCTGGTCAGCACGTAGGTCGGGCACGCTTCCAGGCACAGCCCACAGTGAACGCAGTCGAACAGCAGCTCATAGTCGACGACCGCACGGACCGAAGTCGCGGAAGGCGCGGCCATCAAATTCCTCCCACGAAGCATCCGGGGTTGAACACACCTGCAGGATCGAATGCAGCCTTGAGCCGGCGCATCAGCTTGAGCGCCCCGTCATTCGGCATGTCAAAGAACTCCACCGACCCGCGGAACGATCGGTGGGCGTGCAAGATGCGCAGATAGCCGCCCGCGCGCCGCGCCGCCTGGCGCCAACCGTCGATCGTGATGCGACCGTCAGCGGGAGGTTCGGGCAAAAACAGGGTCGCCACCCCGCATCCCATGTGAGCAAGATATTGAGCATCGGTGGCAGCGAGGATCGAGGAGAGCTGTGCCGGCGCTACGGCTATCTGGGCGGTGAGCGCCCATGCGCTCGCATCGAAGTCACGCAAGCGTGCGTACGCATGCAGAGCGTCGCCCCTTTCTACAAAAACCGCGCCCGGAGCGGCCCGCGCAGTCGCGTCGCGCAGCGAAGCAACTTCGGAGGAACTCCCCGAGATGCCCGCTACCAGCAGAAACCTGGCGGGAGAGCCACAGGCGTAAGCGGCCGCCGAACTCAGGCCCTCGAGATGAGCGAGTGGAAGTGAGTCGTGCAATTCGCGCGCCGCAGCGAAAAGCTTCTCCGCTCGATCGAAGCTCAGCCTCGTCATCGCATATTGTTCCGGAAGGGGCCGGACTTTGAAGGTTGCTTCGGTAATGATACCGAGGGTGCCGAACGACCCACCCAGCACCTTCATCAGATCGTAGCCCGCCACATTCTTTACCACCCGTCCGCCGCCGTGCACGCTGTGTCCCTGATGACCGACATAACGGATCCCGATCAGCAAATCACGCGTCGTTCCCTCCGAGAGCCGCAGCGGCCCCGCGTGGGAGGCGGCGATCAGCGCGCCCACCGTGGTCGCGTCGGGATCACACGGATCAACCGGCAGGCGTTGTCGTGCGGGCGCCAGCGCCCGGTTCAGCTCACCCACGCTCAGGCCGGCTTCCACGGTGATCGTCAAATCTTTCGGTTCGTACGCCACTACCCGCGCAAGCCTGCCCAAGGACACTCCGAGCGCCACCGGCAGCGAGCGGATCTGGGAGAGGGTTCGGGCCGCTCCCAGCGGCGCGAGCGCGATGCGATCGGTCTCGCACGCCCGCACCACCTCAGCCAGTTCTGCTGCGTCGCCGGGCTTTGACAAAATCTTCACGGCGTCGGCCGCCCGGCCCGTGGGTGCACCAACCTGCCCGGCGCCGACTATCAAGCTAACGCGCTGGACGATTTCGTCCGTCGACAAGTTGTTTACCGAAGGTGAAGACGCGGTCAAATCGGTACTTGGCGGTGCGGCGCGGCGACTTCCACGCACGAGCCCGGCCGCGGAATGACTTTGTTGGGATTGGAGCGTTCCAGCGGGTCGAAGACGTGGCGCAGCTCGCTCATCGCGATCAGGTCCTCGGGTGAAAACAGCAACGGCATCTCGCCCTGCTTTTCAACCCCGATGCCGTGCTCACCGGTCAGGCTGCCGCCCATCTCGACACAAGCGATCAGAATCTCGCGGCCCGCTGCAATCGCCTTGCGGACCTCTTCGGGTTTGCGCTCGTCGTACAGGACGATCGGGTGAATGTTGCCGTCACCGGCGTGAAAGACGTTGCCGATGGCGAGCCCGTATTTTCGACTGATCACCTGAATCGTACGCAGAATATCCGGCAGGCGCGTGCGTGGCACCACGCCATCCTGGGTGGCGTAGTTGGGCGCGAGCCTGCCCACCGCGCCAAACGCTCGCTTACGTGCTTTCCACAATCCTGCGCGTTCGGTTTCGTCGCGCGCCAGTCTCACCCCGGACGCGCCATTGTGGCACGCGATCTCGGTCACACGCGCGGCATGCTCATCGAGGCCCGCCACAAGCCCGTCGAGCTCGATGATCAGCACAGCACCCGCCTCGGCGGGCAGGCCGACGTGAAAGGCGTCCTCGACGGCGCGGATGATCAGCTGGTCCATCATCTCGATCGCGCTCGGAACAATTCCCGACGCCATGATCGCGGACACCGCATGCGTGGCCGCCTCGACGTCGGCGAAGGTTGCCAACAGGGTTCGATGCCCCTCCGGCTCGCGGATGATTTTGAGGACGGCGCGGGTGACGATTCCCGCAGTTCCTTCCGCCCCAACCACCGCCCCCAGCAGGTCGTAGCCGCAGCGTTCTTCAGCCGGTCCACCCAGTTCGACGATTTCTCCATCGGCGAGCACCAGGGTAACGCCGAGAACATGGTTGGTGGTGACCCCGTACTTGAGCGTATGTGGACCGCCGGAATTTTCCGCGATATTACCGCCGATGGTGCAGGCCTGCTGCGACGATGGATCCGGCGCGTAGAGGAAGCGGTCGCGTTTCACCGCATTGGTGACGTGCAGATTGACCACCCCGCTCTGGACTTCCACTCGCCGATTCGCCAGATCGATGCTGAGGATCCGGTTCATCTTTGAGGTACAAATCATCACCGGTGCGTTGACCGGAAGTGCTCCACCGGACAGCCCGGTGCCGGCCCCGCGCGGCACGAAGGCAACTTCGCGCCGCCACAGCGCTTTAAGAACCGCGCTTACCTGCTCGGTCGTACGCGGCATCACTAGGAGGTCGGGGCTGCACTTCTCGATCGTCCACCCGTCGCACTCGTAGACTTTCAGCTCCGCGGACCGCGAAACTATCCCGTCGCTGCCGGCGATGGCCGCCAGTTCCGCGACCAGCGTCGGGTCGAGGCCGGTGGCCTGGGCGTTGTGGCTCACGCCGTGAACAATAGCACAGCGCTTGCGCCCGCGGCATTTTCCGCCAACCCGCGACGGGCAATAATAGATGAATTCCGGCGCCTGCCGAATCGAGCGCGATTCGGGAACGCGTCATAAGGGGAAGGATATTGACGGAACAATTTGCAGAGCTCAGACCGACCGCGCGCATCCTGCTGGGCCCGGGGCCCTCGAACGTTCATCCGCGCGTGATGAAGGCGATGATGTCGCCCGTGATCGGACACCTCGATCCCGATTTCGTGAAAGTGATGGAGGACCTCAAGCGTCTGCAGCGCGTCGTTTTCCGAACCCAGAACGAAATGACGTTTCCGGCTTCAGGCACCGGCTCCTCCGGAATGGAGATGATCGCGGCCAACCTGATCGAAGATGGCGACCAGGTCATCGTCGGCGTGAACGGCGCGTTTGGTGCACGCTTCGCCGACTGCGCCGAGCGACAGGGTGCCAGGGTTCACAAGGTGGAAGCGGAATGGGGGCGAATAATCGAACCCGACGCGGTCAAGCAGGCGCTCGCGAAGGTTTCCAATCCGAAGCTTGTCGTCATGGTGCACGCGGAGACCTCGACGGGCGTTCATCAACCAATTGAAGAGATCTCCGCCCTGACGAGCACCCACGGCGCGTTGCTGGTCGTTGACGCGGTAACCTCGCTTGCGTGTGTCCCCCTGGAAATCGACAAGTGGGGAATCGATGCCTGCTTCAGTTGCACGCAGAAGGGGCTGAGCGCGCCCCCGGGCCTGGCGCCGGTAACCTTCAGCGCCCGCGCGATGGAGGTGATACGGCGGCGCAAGTCCAAGTGCCGCTCCTGGTACCTGGATGTCGCCGCGATTGGCAGCTACTGGGGCTCGGAGCGCGTGTACCATCACACCGCCCCGATCACGATGATCTACGCGCTCTACGAAGCCCTGCGGGTGGTGATGGAAGAAGGCCTGGAGCAGCGATGGCTGCGCCATCGCAGCAACGCCGCCGCGTTGCACGCCGGTCTGGGGGCGCTCGGGCTTAAGCTTGCCGCACAGGAGGGCCGCCGCCTCCCGCAGCTCACCACGGTCGCGGTGCCGGCGGGAGTGGATGAGGCAAGGGTGCGTGCGGAATTGCTGCAGCAGTTCAACATCGAGATTGCCGCGGGCCTGGGACCGCTGCGAGGCAAAGTCTGGCGGATCGGCCTCATGGGTGAGAGCTCGCGGCGCGAGAACGTGACGCTGGTACTGGGCGCGCTCGAGCAAATTCTGGCGGGAGCAGGATTCGAGCTTTCCCGGGGCAAGGCGCTGGCAGCGGCACAAGCTGCCTGGGCCAGCCTATGAGGCAGAGGATTATTCCTCTTCGCTGACCGCCCCGTTGCCGTTGGATTCGTCGTCGTCCTTCTCGGCGAGACCCGCTAGTGCACGCACGTGCTCGTTCTGATCAAGCCGCACCAGATGGACCCCTTGCGCGTTGCGCCCGGTGATCCGGACGTCTTTGACGTTGAGCCGAATCACTTTGCCGCCATCGGTTATCAGCATCACCTGTTCGTCAGTGCCGACCTGGCGTACCGCGACCACTTTGCCGGTTTTTTCCGTGACGTTCATGGTGATGACGCCCTTGCCGCCGCGATGTGTCAGCCGATACTCCTCGGCGGGCGTGCGCTTGCCGAGCCCCAGTTCCGAAACGGTAAGCAGGGTTTCGTCGTCGCGGACGGTCGACAGCGAAACCACCTCGTCCTCGACCAGGGTAACGGTCTTGCCTTCTTTGATGGTGTGGGATTCCAGCTCCATGCCGGCGACGCCGCCAGTCGCACGGCCCATCGGGCGCGCCTCCGCTTCTTTGAACCGGATCGCCTGTCCTTCGCGCGTCGAGAGCACGATTTGCTGATTGCCATCGGTGATGCGCACGTCGACCAGTGAGTCGCCATCTTCGAGATTGATCGCGATGATCCCGTTTGACCGGATGTTGGCGTACTCTTCGAGTTCGGTTTTTTTCACGCGGCCGCGCTTGGTCGCAAAGAACACGAACTTGCCCGCGACCTCGCGTGGGACCGGCATGAATGCCTGCAAGGTCTCCTCGTCGCCCAGGTTCAGAAGATTGGCGATCGAACGACCTTTCGCGGCGCGGCCGCCCTCGGGCAGTTCGTAAGCCTTCAACTGATACACCTTGCCCGCGCTGGTGAAGAACATCAGCGGGTCGTGGGTCGAGACCCGCTCGAGCCGCTCGACGAAGTCTTCCTCGCTGGTGGTCGCACCGATCTTACCGCGTCCGCCCCGCCGCTGCGTGCGGTACAGTGACAGCGGAGTGCGTTTGATGTAGCCGCCGTGGGTCACGGTCACGAGCACGTCTTCTTCGACAATCAGGTCCTCAACCGAGAACTCGCCTTCTGCCTCGATTATCTGGGTGCGGCGCGCATCGCCGAATTCCTTTTTGATCTCTGCCACATCGCCGGCGATCAATTTCATTAGCTCGCGTTCGTCGGCCAGGATCCGCTTGAGCTCCTTGATGGTCCCGCTGGTTTCCTTGTGCTCGGTTTCGATCTTTTCGCGCTCCAGCCCAGTGAGGCGGCGCAGCGTCAAGTCCAGAATCGCCTGGGCCTGGAGCTGGCTTAGGCTGAATTGCTTCATCAGGCCGGAGCGCGCCGTTTCCGCATCCTTGGAAGCGCGGATCAGTTTGATCACCGCGTCGAGGTTTTTGAGCGCGATGAGTAAACCTTCCAGGATGTGCAGCCGTGCTTCAGCCTCGCGCAGTTCGAACTGGGTGCGGCGGGTCAGAACGACCTTACGATGATCGATGAATGCGAGCAGGATGTCGCGCAGGCCCATCTCGCGCGGCCGCCCTTCATGGATGCCGAGCATGATGAGCCCGTAGCCCTGCTGCATCTGGGTGAGCTTGTACAGCTGGTTCAACACCACGCGCGGATCGGTGTCGCGCTTGAGCTCGATCACGATCCGCATACCGTCGCGATCGGATTCGTCGCGCAGATCGCTGATACCGTCGAGACGCTTCTCGTTGACCAGCTCCGCCATTCGCTCGATCAGACGCGACTTGTTCACCTGGTAGGGAATCTCGCGCACGATGATGGATGCGCGGCCCGACCGTTTGTCGGTCTCGATGGCGGCCAGCGCGCGCATCATCAGCGTGCCGCGTCCGGTCAGATATGCCTGGCGAATCGTCTGCCGGCCGAGTAGTTGGCCGCCGGTCGGGAAATCGGGGCCTGGAATGATATCCAGAATTTTCTCCAGCGGCAGGTCCGGCTTGTCGATCAGCGCAAGCAGCGCGTCGGAAACCTCGGTGAGATTGTGCGGCGGAATGTTGGTGGCCATCCCGACGGCGATCCCGTCCGACCCGTTGATGAGCAGGTTCGGAATCTGCGCGGGGAGGATTTCCGGCTCTTCCTGGGAGCCGTCAAAGTTGGGAATAAAATCGACCGTGTCCTTGTCGATGTCCGCGAGCAGCCGTTCGGCCAACCGGGTCAATTTGCATTCGGTGTAGCGATAGGCCGCCGGCGGGTCGCCATCGACCGAGCCAAAGTTGCCTTGTCCGTCGATCAGCGGGTAGCGCATGCTGAAGGGCTGCGCCATCCGCGCCAGCGCGTCGTAAACCGCCATGTCGCCGTGCGGGTGATACTTGGCCAGCACCTCGCCGACCACCCCGGCACATTTCGTATAGCGGCGGTTGGCGAGCAGACCCATCCGGAACATCGCATAGAGAATCCGGCGATGGACCGGCTTCAGGCCGTCACGTACCTCCGGCAGCGCGCGCCCGATATTCACCGACATGGCGTAGTCCAGGTAGGACTGCCGCATGTCGTCTTCAATGTTCAGCAGCGCGGGTTCGTTACGGATTGGTTCGTTGCCGTTGGTCTCAGCCATCTAACCTGGCACTCCCGCTTTTCGGGGCCGTTGTTGGTGCAATCAGCCGCCCGCCCCGTGCGTGCTTGCTATCCACTCCTCGATTCGCCCAAGCAGCTTATCGCGATGCCGTTCGCGGCGATGCCAGAGCAGGTCGGTGTCGAAAGCATCTTCGGGATGAGCGATGTCTCCGAGGTCCAAGTCGACGCCGCGCTGCTGCTGTGCGTCACGCGCATCGCGTTCGCATACCGCGCACTCGGTCACCATCGCGCGAATTTCCTGCTTGAGCCGCTCCCGGGGTTCCATTGAAGCAAGGTCGAATCACCGAACTACGCGTTCCTGGTGCGGAAGGGACGCCCACGCAGAAGGCTGCCGATCAGATATCGAGGTTGCGCACGTTGAGCGCGTTTTCCTCGATAAACTGGCGACGCGGTTCGACCTGATCGCCCATCAACTTGGTGAAAGTTTCCTCCGCCTCCTCAACCGACGAGATCTGAATCTTGAGCATCGAACGCGTCTCGGGATTCATGGTGGTGTCCCAGAGCTGCGAGGCGTTCATCTCGCCGAGGCCCTTGTAACGCGAAATGTCCACACCCCGCTTGCCCGCTTCGAGAACCGCGTCGGCGACCGCTTTGAGTGTCGGTACGGTGCTTTCGGCGTCGCCGGTTTGGATCTTGAGTGGCGAGCTGATCGCGTCGATTTCCGCCTCAAGGCGCCGGATTTCGCGCAGCTCGCCCGAATGGAACAGCACCAGATCGACCACCGTGGGTGGCTTGGAGCCATTATGGCTGTGCCCAACCACCACCGACCATCGTTCTCCGGCTTCCTGGCGAACCGTGGCGGTCAGATTGTCGTCCCTGATCGCCCTGCGCAGCGCATCGGCCATCTGCTTGGCACCCTTCTCGGATTCGAAGTTGGCATCGGTGAGGGTTTTGTCAGCGGAAAGCCTGGCCACCGCCGCCACGATGGGCCGCTCCTTGGAGCGGCGTTCGAGGGCTTCGTACATGCGGTCGTAGTAGAGCGCTTTGCGCACCAGCGTCTTCAGGGCGACTCCTTTGAACTCGCGCGCATCCTTGCCCTTGCCGGTCTCGAGTGTCACCGCCTCGGAGCCGAGATCGGTCAGGTAGTCCTCGAGCGCGTTCTCGTCCTTGAGATAGCGTTCACTCTTGCCCTTTTTCGCACGAAACAGAGGAGGCTGCGCCACGTAAAGGTACCCGTTCTCGATGATTTCGATGAACTGGCGAAAGAAGAAGGTGAGCAGCAGGGTGCGGATGTGCGACCCATCGACGTCCGCGTCGGTCATGATGACGATGCGATGGTAGCGGAGCTTGGAGAGGTCCTTGTCCTTACCGATACCCATTCCGAGCGCGGTAATCAGCACGCGCAACTCGGTCGAGGAGAGCATCTTGTCAATTCGCGCCCGCTCCACGTTCAGGATTTTGCCGCGCAGTGGCAGAATCGCCATGGTCTTGCGATCGCGGCCCTCCTTGGCGGTCCCGCCAGCGGATTGACCCTCGACCAGGAATAACTCGCTGCGCGCCGGGTCTCGTTCGGAGCAATCGGCCAGTTTGCCGGGCAGCTGGCCGGAATCGAGCGCGCCCTTGCGCCGCACCAGTTCCTTGGCTTTGCGCGCGGCTTCGCGCGCCGCGGCCGCTTCCAGGGCGCGACTGGTAATCTTCTTGGCGACCGAAGGATTTTCCTCGAGATACTCGCCCAGCTTGTCGTTGACCAGCGAGGCAACGATACCCTCAACCTCCGAATTGCCCAGCTTGGTTTTGGTCTGCCCTTCGAACTGCGGCTCGGGAATCTTGAGGCTAACTATGGCGACCAGACCTTCGCGTGTGTCGTCGCCCTCCAGCCGGGTTTCCTTGGTTTTGAACAGTCCGTTTTTCTGCGCGTAGAAATTAAGGGTGCGGGTCAATGCCGACTTGAGTCCGGACAGGTGGGTTCCGCCCTCGATGGTGTGGATGTTGTTGGCGTAGCTGAAGGTCACCTCGTGGAGCGAATCGGTCCACAAGAGCGCAACCTCGGTCTCGATCCCATCCTTGGAACCCTTGAAAAAAATCGTGTCATGCAGCGACTCGCTACCCTCGGCCAGCGACTCGACGAACTGCGCGATGCCGCCCTCGTAGTGAAATTCTTCCTCTTTGCCGGTCCGCTCGTCGCGCAGCTTAAGCTTGAGTCCGCCGTTCAAATAGGCGATTTCGCGCAGGTAACGCGCGATTAGTTCATACTTGAACTTGACTTCGTTGAAGATCTTCCCGTCGGGCGAAAACGTGGTCTTGGTACCGGTGCTCTTGGTGCTGCCGCGTTCTTCGACTTTGGATTTCGGGATTCCGCGTTCGTAGCGCTGAAAGTAAATCTTGCCATCGCGGCGGACTTCGACCTCAAAATCCTCACTCAACGCATTCACGACCGATGCGCCGACCCCGTGCAGTCCACCGGAAACCTTGTACGCGCTGTGCTCGAATTTGCCGCCCGCGTGCAGCACGGTATGCACAACCTCGAGCGCCGAGCGCTTCTCGGTCGGGTGCATATCGACCGGGATGCCGCGGCCGTTGTCATCGATAGAGATGCGGTCGTCACCGAGAATCACCGCGCTGATTTCGGTACAGAAACCAGCCAACGCCTCATCCACCGAGTTGTCGACTATTTCGTTGACCAGGTGATGCAGCCCGCGCTCGGCGGTATCCCCAATGTACATTCCGGGTCGCTTGCGAACCGCTTCAAGCCCTTCCAGAACCTTGATCGACTCGGCGCCGTAACCGTCGGAACCCTGCTTTTGTGCCATAAATCAAAGCGCGGCTGGATACCGTCCTCTCCTGCCCATCAGCCTGTCTCATGATACGCGTTCCACCCCTTGAAGGCAAGGAACTAGACAGTCAGACCAGAGCATAATCAAACATAGTTTATTTATGTGGCAAGTTTACAAAATAGTGTCCATTTCGTCGGCATTTATTGCAAACGAACAAACGGCGCAAATGAGCTTTCAGAAATGTGTGATCTTCAGCGGAAATAAAACTATATTTTGCATTTCTACCCGATGCCGGCGCGTGGCGGCTTAATGCGCCAGCAAAGCCTTGCTCGAAGCCAGTTCTCGCCCAAAAATTATCCGCACACGCGCTCGATACCGTCGAAGAACTGCCACCATAAATCGAGCGAACGATTTACTGCGTCGCGTATCTTTTCACGCTCCAAATCACCGAGCGTCAGATGGCTTAAGATATTCTCTCCTACGTCGCTGTGATCGCGATCGGCCAGTTCGTGCACGTCGAAGAACGCGACTTGATCGCGGTTGAGGCCGTAATGTTTTTCCAACGCCCGGGCAAAAGGACCGAAATTGGTAACCACCTGCCCCTCCGCGGCGACGTTGATTGCGCCGACACCCTCGGCGAAGGAGCGGTCCTTGGTCGAAAGTTCGAACCAGTCGATCAGCGAAGCAGTCGAGGGCAGCGGAGTCGCTTCGGTTAACTCCTCCCGTTTCATCCCCAGTCCGGTCCCCAAGCGGATGAACAACTCCGGATGCGGCGCGCTGCCGGAAATCTTGCCGGTCTCCTCTTCGTAAAGGCTCTCGGCGAGCTTGAGACGTTCGGCCGCGTCGTAGCAGCGCGAATGCAGCGCGCTTACCGCTCGCGGAAATTCGCGCACCTGCAGGAAGAACTGCGCTGCAAAAGTCTTCATCCCATCGCGCCCGACCTTACCTTCGCCGATCCTGCGCCACAGCGGATGCCGTCCAAACGAGCGGCGTTCCTTGACCATCGCAAACAAGTCTTTGACGAAACTCTCGCTGGCTCCTGCCATGACGACCTCGCTCAGATGAACCCTACCAAGGGTGGCGGAAAAAACGAATCCGCAGCCCGAGCCGATATGCCCGGATTGGGTTCTGCGCTATCGCCGGGAGCGATTCCTTTTCTGATCAGTTCCTGCGGTCGAATTCGCTCTTGCACAGCGCTTCGTAGTCGCGCCTACTCCGCTCGACAATTTCTTCGCGGTCGGCCGCTTTGAGACCCTCCAGCAGCGCCATCGGCTGGTAGGAATTCGGGACGTAACTCAGATGGGAAACCAGCCCATAGCCCGGGTCCCACACGTGAAGCTGTATGGCGCGCGGCTCCATGATGAACTCGAAGCCATCGCCATTCAGCTCCAGCGCCACTTGGTGGCAGGTACTCGGCGCCGTCGACGCGATCGTTCCCGCCCACGCGACGTGAATCGGCCGATGGATATGGCCACAGGCTACCCGGACGACTTGGGGATGCCGGGAGACCAACAGTTCCAGCTGGCGGCCCCCGTGCAGTCCGGACGAGTCCATCCAGCGGATGCCGGTGCGGAAGGGCGGGTGATGCATGAAAATCACGGTTGGGGCATCAGGGCGGGCCCGCAGGTTCGCCTCCAGCCAGCGCAACCGCTCCGCGCACAACTCGCCGTGATGGTGACCGGGCACGCTGGTATCGAGTCCGATGAGCCGAATTGGGTAGTTATCGATCACATAGTTTACGAACGGCGATCCGGAGGGTGGCATGTAATCCTGGTCGGCGAAAACCTGAAGCACTTCGCGGTTGTCGTGATTGCCCGGAATCACAAACACCGGAACCTTAAGTGGCGACAGAAGTTCTCTCAGGACCGAATATTCTTCTTCGCGGCCGTGATCGGTCAGGTCGCCGGATGCGATGACGGCATCCGGCCACGGGTTAAGACTGTTGACGTGAGCGACCGCCTGGCGAAGTTGATCGTTGGTTGGCACCTGGCGGTAGCACAATCGATCCCTGGCAACGACGTGGAGATCGGTAATCTGCGCGATACGCATCAACGTCCACCTCCGCGAGGATTGTCGATCCCAGTGCGAATGGGCGCAATCGGGCAATTGCTTCAGTCGATGCGGCGGAGGTCGGCCAGGAATTCATCCGACCCGATATAACCCACTTTTTGGACCTGCACCCGGCCCGAGGAATCAATCATGACGGTGGTCGGCACGCCCTGAATCTGGAACTTGCTCATCAGGTCCTGGTTGGTCTTGTCCTGATGGGTCAAATCGGCCCGCAACCTGACAAACCGCGACGCTTCTTTGACCACCGATGGGTTCAGGAACGTGGAGTGCTCCATCTCGCGGCACGGAATACACCAGTCGGCCGAGAAATCGATCAACACCGGTTTGCGGGTCTCGCCCGCCGACGCGAGCAGCGAGGAATCAAATGGCTCGAAAGTAAGAGATTTTGGCGTGGCACGCGGAATCGCGACGTAGATCAGCGCCGCCACCGCCGCGGCGCCCACCACCGAGCGAAAGACCAGGAACGGGCGCCACCCGCGCCCGGCGCGGGTACCAAAGCCCAGCCAGATTCCCGCGGCGGCCGCGTAGAAGGGCAGGATACGGGTCATGACATGCCCGGGCATGACCGGATCGAGAAAATAGATAGCAAGGCCTATCAGGATGAACCCGAACAGTTGCTCGACCCATGCGAGCCATTCACCGGAACGCGGCAGCTGCCGGATACTGCCCGCCGCCAGTGCGAGCGCGACGTACGGCAGACCCAGACCGACCGCGAGCGTAAAGAACAGGGCGAACCCGAAAAACGGATTTTCGCTTCGCTCGACCATCAGCAGCAGCCCCAACACGATGGGCCCGATGCATGGCGCCGCGACCACGCCCATGCCCAGCCCCATCAGCAGCGCGCCCGCATAACCGGGGCGCGCGACTCCCGCGCGATTCATCAACCATTGCGGCGGCTGCAGCGCAAACACGCCAAAACTTGAAAGCGCCAGCCCGACGAGCATGGCGGCAATGACCGACAGCACTACGGGATTCTGCATCGCGGCCCCGAACAACCCCCCGGAGAGTGCGACCGCAACCCCGACCGCCGAGAACATCAGTGCGATTCCCAGTACGTACACGACTGCCAGCGCGAAGACTCGTCGCGGCCCACCGCCCTGGTTGCCGAAGTACGCGATGGTGACCCCGATTAGCGGGTAGACGCACGGCGTCAGGTTTAGAGCCAGTCCTCCAACCAAAACCGCAAGAAAACCGAGCACCCAGCCATGATGGGCAAAGACGTCCTCGAGTACGCCCGTCCGCGTGCCCCCTGCAGTCATGGCCCCGATTGGCCCACCACCGGTGATCGTTCCGCCCACGGCTTCCTGCAATGAGGCGAGTGCGATAGTGGAGCTGACCGAGGTGGGCCTCAGGCATTGCAGATTGTCACACGCCTGGTAGTCGATAGTTACCGTCAAGTCACCCGCGGCGGTGAAATTCATCGCTGCAGTGAGCGGGACCGAGAGCATCAAGATGTCCGAAAAGACCGAAAGCTTGTCGCCGCCGGAGAACTCGAGTGCTACCTCCTCGGCCTTCGGGTATTGCACCGGGCCTGCGCTCACCGAAGCCGGCCCCGCGATTCGTACCACCGTCGGGATGTACTCGTCGCTGAGCGGATGATTCGAGTTGATATGCCACCCTGCCATGACGCTGGCATCGATGAGCAAGTTGCTAGTCCTGCCAGGCGCCAGTGGATGGTCCACTTTCAGCGCTGAGATCTGCACAACTTCGTTGGCCTTGGGCAGCGCAAACGCGGGTGCAGCGCTCGCAAAAACTGCCCACAGCGCGCAAATCAACCCGACCAAGCTCCTCGCCTTGTTCCCATTAAAGACCGGCGCGGGTAGCCGCGGCGGCAGCTTCAAGGTCCAGTCGGTCGCGAGCCCCGGGGCCGGGGTCGCGCCGGTTGCCGATCCCCGCTTTGGACGGACCGAGGAGGCCCTCCCACCGATCCGATTTGCGCGATACATGATCTGGTACAACGCTTCCCGCAACTTTGGGGTTCCGCGACCCTAGTTGCTGGAAGTGACGATCGGCTTGCCGTTGGGCACGGTAAGCGGCACCGAACCCACGATCTCAAGTCCATATCCGGGCAGGTTGGCAAGGCGGGGAGTAGCATCGGACATGACGATCATCTTGCGCACGCCGACGTCGCGTACGATCTGCGCGCCAATGCCGTAGTCGCGGAAGTCCGCCTCGGTGGTCCCATAGCGGGTGCTGGGCCGATGTCCGCCGCGCTCGTTCGATCCCAGCTCCGCGGCGATCGCGTTGGATTCGCGTTTCAGGTAGAGCAGCACGCCTTCGCCTTTTTCCGCGATGCGTTCCATCGCCGCGCGCAGCAGATTGCGGGTGGGGCGCGCTGCGTATCCGAAGACGTCACCGGGAAGATATTCGCGATGCACTCTCACGAGAATCGGTTTCTGCGGATCGACGCTGCCCATCACGAGCACCAGGTGCTCGGTGTAATCGACCTGGTTGCGATAAACGATCGCTTTGAAATCGCCATACTGCGTTGGCAGTTGTGCCTCCGCGATGCGATGTACCATCGTTTCGTGCCGCAACCGGTACTCGATCAGATCGGCGACCGTTACGATTCTGAGGTTATGGGTGCGCGCGAACTCGACCAAGTCGTCGCGGCGCGCCATCGTGCCGTCGTCTTTCAGAATCTCGCAAATGACCCCCGCGGGTTTGAGACCCGCCAGGCGCGCCAGGTCAACCGCGCCTTCGGTCTGTCCGGTGCGCACCAGCACGCCGCCATCGCGCGCGCGGAGCGGATAGACATAGCCGGGTGAGATAAATTCCGAACCGCTCGCGTCTTCTCGAGTCGCCTGTAGGATGGTAATGGAACGGTCCTGCGCCGATTGCCCTGAGCCAGCGCACCGCTTCGCGGTGATCGATGCGGTGAACGCAGTGCCGAGCGGCGCCTGGTTGTCACCGACCATCATTGCGAGACCGAGCTGATCGATGCGCTCGGCGGACATCGGCAGGCAGATCAGGCCGCGGCCAAACTTGGCCATGAAGTTGATCGCCTCCGCGGTGACCTTTTCCGCGGCCATGCACAGGTCACCTTCGTTCTCACGCTGCTCATCGTCCATCATGATGATCATGTGGCCGCGGCGCGTTTCCTCGATAGCTTCTTCTACCGAGATAAAGGGGGCCTTGGCTTTGGCACGCGGGTTTATCTCACCGAACATGCGGGCAGCTCTCTCTTACCAGCGTCTACGCTTATCCTAAGAAATTCCCGCACGCCAGCAAAGCGTTCGTGGCGCTGCTATGCTTCGGGACATGGTGCCTGGCAAAGCGGTGCTGCTGGCGGCGGGGCGAGGTACCAGGCTGGCGTCGCTGACGGCAGACCGGCCCAAACCCCTGCTCGAGGTTGCCGGGAAGCCCCTAATTGCCCGCATCGTCGGGGGCATGATCAAATCCGGTCTGCGCGAATTTGTCGTAGTGGCGGGCCATCTCGCCGAACAGATCGAGCACTGGTGCACCACCTTCGCGATACAAAACCCGGGGATAACGATCCAAACGATTCGCCAGCAGCATCTCAATGGAACCGCCGGCGCGATGCTGGCCGCACGCAGTCTGCTCGCCAGCGAGGATCGCTTCATGTTCGGCTGGGGCGACATCCTGATGGATGGCGCCAACTATCCGCGGTTTGCGGCCGCGTCGCAGCGCGCCGATTGCGACCTGTTGCTGGCAGTCAATGATGTCGACGATCCGTGGCGGGGCGCGGCGGCGTACGTCGACTCCGCAATGCGTGTTACGCGCCTGGTCGAAAAGCCGCCACGCGGGACGTCGTCCACCCGATGGAACTGTGCCGGTCTGTTCAGCGCGTCGCGAACGGTTTTCGACTACCTCGATCGCCTTGCGCCGTCGTCTCGGGGCGAACTGGAGCTTCCACAGGCCATTGCCGCAATGATCGCGGCCGGACGCATGGTGCGAGCTTTTGAAGTGCAGGGGTTCTGGAGCGACGTCGGCACCCCCGATGATCTCGCCACGGCGCGCGCACACTTCGATTCGGGAGCGGGCTCTTGACCGATCCGGGGTGGGACAGTTCGGAGCTGGATCGCGCGGCGTCCATGGCGCGAGGACTCAGGACCGTCGCGGGTCCTGATGCGCGACTATTTGCGGTGCGCGCACCGGGCAGAGTCAATTTGATCGGCGAGCATACGGATTACAGCGGTCTTCCGGTGCTGCCCGTCGCGATCGATCGATCGACCATCATCGTCGCCGTGGCTACTCCGTCAGACGAAGTCTCTCTGCGTAACGAGAATCGTTCGTATCCCAATCGAGACTTCAGGCTCGCGCGCAATATTCCACCTTACCCGACCGGCGATTGGGCCAACTACGTAAAAGCGGCCGTGCAGGGGGTCATCGATCACTTCGCAAACCGCGGAACCGAAGTCACCCGGCTTCGGGGCGCGAGGCTGGTAATCGACGGGCGCGTGCCGACCCGCGCCGGTTTGTCATCGTCGGCCGCACTTACCGTGTCGTCGGCGCTTGCCTTCATGGCGACCAACGGGCTCACACTGCCGTCCATCGAAACGGCTGCGCTGGTCGCGCGAAGCGAGTGGTATGTCGGGACGATGGCGGGCGGGATGGATCAGGCTGCTTCATTGCTTGGACAACGCAACCACGCGCTGTTCATTGAGTTCAATCCGCTCCGGGCGCGAGCGGTCAAAATGCCGCCGGAGGCCGCCCTGGTCGTCGCCGACAGCCGCGAGGAGGCCGACAAGTCAGGAGACGTTCGCGCTGAATACAATCGCCGAGTTGTGGAGTGCGGGCTCGCGGCGCGCTTTCTGGCGCGCGCACTCAGGCTGAATGGAGTTCGCGGACTCGGCGACGTCGTCAACGGTGTGAAAGATTGGAACGCAGCCGACTTGATCGCGGCACTTGCGAACACAGCGCCCGAGCGGGTGAATTCTGACCTCGGGGGAGCAGCCTCGCGGTTGGGTCTTTCTTCAGAAACGCTCGCGCGCGAGATGCTGGGCGACGGCGACTCGCGCCTTACCCTGGACGGACATCGTCCGCTCGAGATTCTCAAACGAGCACGTCACGTATTCAGCGAGACCGAACGGGTGCTGCGGGCGGTGCGCGCGTTGGAAGCGGGGCGGCTTGCCGAGATGGGCGCGCTCATGAACGCGTCGCACCGGAGCCTTGCCGAAGATTTCGACTGCAGCACTTCGCGTCTGGACCGGATGGTAAGCTGTGCACGCCGCGCCGGCGCGTTAGGCGCGCGTCTCACCGGCGCAGGGTTCGGCGGCTCAATCGTTGCGCTCTGTCATGCGGATGACGCACAACGCGTGATCGCGGCGCTGGATCGCGAGTATTATTCCCCGCTGCAGATCTCACCACAGTCGGCGCGCGCCGTGCTACACGCCGGCGCGGGCGCGAGCCTCCTCGAACTGGCCACTGCCTGAAACACGGAGCTTGGCGACCTCGCGCCGGACACGAGGAATGCGTCCTCTTGCCAGCGAGCGGCAACAATCACGGAGAATTTGGGAATTGCCGCGCGGTGACGGCCCTAGCGCCGATTCACCCGCACCAGGCGCGCTGAATGCGGCGCAAGGTCGATGATGCCGGTGTGGGATTCCTCCTTTCCACCCAAGGTGCGGACTTGGTACGAGCCGCGCCCGAGCGTCGCGAGCGGAAATCGCGCGTGGTTGTCACCACGATTCACCACCACCGCCGCCACCCCTTCATCGCTCTGCTTCATCAAGCCCCGCACTCCGCCGGCGTCGAGCAGATCGAGTGCCACGATGGGCTTGCGCTCCGCGCCGTCATCCATCTGGACCGCCAAGGCCGCGGCGTCGCGAAACAGCTGGCCTTCGTCCTCGCCCAGCAGCGACATGTCGTCAGAAATCAGCAGCATTCCGCCCGAACCCGCGATCACGCTGGCCAGTGCGAGCCGCTCGTCGGCACTCAGCTGCGTCTCCTTGGCACGCAGCATCAGGCAATCCGGATCGTTAAGCCACAGCCGTCGATGCATGAAGCTGCGCGCGATGATCGCATCGAGGGCGTGCACGGTAGACGGATCGCCTGCGCCGCCGCTGCCCCAATAGGGCGAAACATCGGGGCCGATTCGCATTCCGTCGACCATTCCCACCGCCGCGCCGAGCGGGCACCCGCAGCCGAGAATAAAGGCATCGTCGCCCGCGCCCCCACGAATTGCTGCGAGTCCATGGCGCAGGGTTTCGGCACGTGTCCAATTGCGGTTGTGGCGGAGGCCTTGTGCAGCTGCTGCGTACAGAAAGTCGAGCTTTAGGTAGGAATAGCCGAACTGGTGCACGAGTTTGCGAAACAACCTCTCCAGATGATCGCGCAGCGCCGGATGGCTCGGGTCGAGTGCGTACGCAGTCTTGTCGTCGTGGCGGGTCCAGTTGGGATTGTAGCCGGCAGGCAATGGGGCGCCGCCTTCATCCTGAATAAACCAGTCCGGATGATCGCGCATGAGGTGCGAGTCCCGCGCCGCCAGAAATGGCGCGGTCCAAATTCCGGCCTCGAAACCGGCCGCGCGGATTTCGGCGCCAATTTTTGCAAGTCCGCTGGGGAACTTCCGGTTGGTTTCATCCCAGTCGCCTAACGCCGACTGAAAACCGTCATCGAGCTGCACCACCTCGATCGGGAAGCTGGATCGGAGCGCGGCAAGCGCTTGCAAGTTGTCTCGCAAGGCATCTTCCGTGATGGCGTGAAAATAGTGGTACCAAGAGCACCAGCCGCGCCGAAAAGGAGCGCGGGTGCGCGCGCCCATCGCTTCACCCAATTTCGCGGCCCAGCGCCCGGCCAGCACCGCGGCCGGCTCGCGCGAGCACTCGAAGTACAGCGGCGCGATGGCGCGCGTCGCCCCGTGCGCCAGCTCGATGCCGTCAAGCAACGCTCGTGCGGCGATGGCGTCGGGCGTCCGAACCGTGAGCGTGGTGAGACTCGTAGCGCCGTCGAGAAATCCCGCCAGCAGCCTCTCGCCGTCGCTCCGTTCCAGGATCGTGAATAGTTCGGAGGTGGCGGCTTCGGGCACCTCCGGCGGGCGTACTACCTCGCTTTGATGATTGACTCGGGTGAGCCGCGCTCTCTTCTCATAGCGTTCGTCGGAAAGGTCTCCCACCCGTAGCGCAAACGAGCCGCTCCACGACTGGTAGCCGTGCTTGAAAAATCGCGCTTGCGCGGTGCGATCGAACCCGCTCGCGATGAACATGCACGCTGCGTCGAGCTCGACCGGAGACTCTGCGTGGTTTTGCACGCTCGCGCGGGCAATCACGCCTCGCTCGGAATATTCGCACCTGATCGTGACGCTGATATGGGCGTCGCGGCCGGTACTTAGCAGCGCACCGGGCGGATGCGCAATCGCCAGCGACTGGTCGGCGCCAGTTGCAAGGCGGTAGCGAATCTCGATTCCCGACAGATTCACGTCCTAGAAACTTGCAAACCATATGCGTGCCGACAAGCAGGTCGCTTGGCTGCGCGGGCTCTGGCAAAATCACTGGGGTCCCTGACATCGATTCCGAGGTTGGTATCATCGACACTGCGCCAGAGATAGAAGCCCTGGAGGCCGAAGAGCCCGGGGAGCTTCCTGAAAGCACCACCTGGGAAACGCGTCTCTCGGCGTTCCGCGCGCTGCGCCATCGAAACTTCCGCCTGTTCTTTGCCGGTCAGCTGGTTTCACTTATCGGCACCTGGATGCAATTGGTCGCACAGGCGTGGCTGGTGCTGAAGCTCAGCAATTCCTCGATGATGCTCGGAGTGGTCGCCTTCGCGAGCTTTATGCCCGTGGTCCTGGTTGGCCTTTTCGCGGGCGTGATTGTCGATCGCGTCGATCGGCGCCGCTTGATACTCGCTGCGCAGACCCTCCTGATGTTGAGCGCGTTCGTGCTTACCGCGCTCACCTGGACCGGCACGGTGCGGGTCGAGCACGTCATCATTCTTGCCGCGCTCAATGGACTGGTGAGCTCATTCGATATGCCGGGCCGGCAGGCATTCGTAGTCGAGATGGTGGGCAAGGAAGATCTGTCAAACGCGATCGCGATGAATTCGATGATCTTCAACGGCGCACGCATGGTAGGCCCCGCGGTTGCCGGCCTTTTGATAGCTCTTATCGGCGTGACCGGCTGTTTCTTCCTCAATGGGCTTAGTTTTCTGGCGGTCATCTGGGGACTGCTGGAAATGGATGTGCCACGGCGGCAGCGCCGCGACTTCGGCGCCGCGATGATGCGTCAGGTGCGCCAGGGCCTCGCCTATGTCTGGCGTCACCGGCCCAGCTTCTATCTCCTGGTGACGGTCGCGATCAGCAGCGGCTTTGCGGTGCAATACTCGGTTCTGGTGCCCGTGTTCGCACGCGACCTTTTGCACAGCGGGGCGCGTGGCTATGGCTTCCTGATGGCGGCTCAGGGCTTCGGCGCCGTGATTAGCGCGATCGTGATGAATTCTCGCTCCAGCGAGGCGCGGGTGCTGCGGCAAAATCTGGTCATCGGCTTGTTCCTGCTGGCTGGCGCCATCTTTATTTTCGGGGTGTCGAGGTGGATAGGGCTTTCCCTCCTCGCGCAGGCGCTGATTGGTGCAGGCCTCATGAACCACATGGTAACCACCAACACCATGCTGCAGATGTTCGTCGCCGATGAGTTGCGCGGCCGCGTCATGAGCATCTACACGCTTTCGTTTATCGGCACCGCGCCGTTAGGGAGCCTGGGGGTCGGTTTCGTCGGAGAGCACCTAAGTCCCCGCATCGCGGTCATATGCTGTTCGGTCTTTGCCCTGGGCTGTGCGTTCTTCCTGATAAGCAAACTCAAACTGATCGCCGAGGCCCAGGCCGGTCTCGAAACGCCGTCGCCTGCATCGTAGTCCGGGGCCTTGCCTGCGCGCCGGGCGCTCTTCGATAATCCAGCCCGTGACCCGCCAGCGCCCGTCTTCGACGCAATCCACCGCCCAGGAGATTCGCGCGTCGCTGTTGCGCGCGGTGCCGCCGGTCGACGAGTGCCTGCGCGCGCTCGCGGGCAGCCCGCACGCCCGGGGGGTCAGCGGCGCCTACCTCAAGAAAGTCGTGCAACAAGCCGCCGACGACTTGCGCGCAGAGATCGACGCGGGGCGAGCCCGCAACGATGGCGATCGGCGCGCAATGCTCGCGCAGATTGTGCGCCGCGTCGAGAACGCGCTTATCGCCGACGAGCCCGCCATGAAACCGCTGGTCAATGCAACTGGGGTGGTGCTGCATACCAATCTCGGTCGCGCGATCCTCGCCGAACCCGCCATCGAGGCGGTGGAACAGGCCGCGCGGGCGGCGGTGAATCTCGAGTTCGATCTACAGACCGGCGAACGTGGCGATCGCGATGCGATCGTCGAAACCGAGCTATGTGCCCTTACCGGCGCCGAAGCGGCGACCGTGGTCAACAACAACGCCGCAGCGGTCCTGCTGGTTCTCAATACCTTGGCGCTCGGGCGCGAGGTGGTGGTTTCGCGCGGCGAACTGATAGAGATCGGCGGTTCGTTCCGGATTCCCGACGTTATGCTGCGCAGCGGCGCGCGCCTACACGAGGTCGGTACTACCAATCGGACCCATCGCGCAGACTACCGCAACGCAATCGGACCCGACACCGCGCTGCTCATGAAGGTACATCCGTCCAACTACCAGGTAATCGGATTCACCAGTGAGGTGGCGCTCCAGGACCTGGCCGCGCTCGGCCGCGAATACGGCGTGGACGTGGTCGAAGACCTGGGTTCCGGTGCCCTCATCGACCTGACGCAGTTCGGGCTGCCGCGTGAGCCGGTTGTCGCCGAGCGAATCGCGGCCGGCGCGGCGATCGTGACTTTTTCCGGCGACAAGCTGTTGGGTGGCCCGCAGGCCGGACTGATCGTCGGACGCCGCGAGCTGATCGCAAAGCTGAAAGCCAATCCGCTCAAGCGGGCGCTGCGCTGCGACAAGCTCACGCTCGCCGCGCTGGCAGCGACGCTCAGAATCTACCTGCGCTCCGACGAAATCAGGGATACGGTTCCCACCTTGCGCCTGATGAGCCGCAAGCCCGCGGAATTGCGCACGGTCGCGGCCCAGGCTGCTCGAATTATTGCCGAGCGCCTGGAGACGGGCTTCAAGGTGGAAGTCACTGAAGCGACATCCCAGGTCGGATCAGGGTCGCTTCCCGCTGAAAGCTTGCCGTCGGTCGCGGTCACGATTACCCATCCCGATATGTCCGCGAACGCGATCGCCGCGCGGTTTCGTCGCGCGCGAATCATCGGACGAGTCAGCGGCGATGCTTTTCACCTCGACATGCGAACCATCGAAGACCCTGCGGTCTTTGCAGTCGATTTCAAAAGCTGAAACGAACGTGCCGGCTAGGCACGCCGCAACCCGATAGCGCAGCCCCAATACTGCGCGAGGAGCCAGCTATGCCAGACAAGACTTACAAGATCATCGAAGTGGTGGGTGTCTCGGAGGACAGCATTGACCAGGCCGTCCGCAACGCGCTCACCAAGGCGACTCGGACACTTCGCAACATCGACTGGTTCGAGGTTAAAGACATTCGCGGCGCGGTGGCCAAGAAAGGCGAACCAGTGTTTCAGGTCGAGGTCCGCATCGGATTTCGGCTGGAAGGCGACCCGGTTTAGGAGAGTTTCACAGCTTGAAGAGCACGGGCCGTTGTACACGCAAACCGTCGATGGCCGGCTCCCCTCCTCAGCTTCTTGGGGGGAGTTCCGATCTACGGACCGAACTGGCCCAGGGAGAATCTCATGAAATTCGCGACCTTCTTAAGACAGACCCAGCCGTCGGGCTTGGCCGCGATCGCGCGCAAGGCCGAAGAGTTGGGCTTCGAGTCACTGTGGGTTCCCGAGCACATCATCCTGCCGGTTGAGTACCGCTCGCTCTATCCGTACTCATCCAGCGGCCGACTGCCCGCGCCGTCTGACGCTCCCATGCACGACCCGATGCTCGTACTCGCGTACGTCGCGGCGGTTACCAGCACGATCAAGCTGGCCACTGGGGTTTTCGTGCTGCCGCTCAGAAATCCGTTCGCAACCGCGAAGGCGGTGGCAAGCCTCGACGTGCTGTCCGGCGGCCGGTTCATTTTTGGCGTAGGCATTGGATGGCTGGAAGAGGAATTCACCGCGGTCGGGATGAACTTCAAAGATCGCGCGGTGCGCACGCGGGAGTACCTCGGGCTGATGAAAGAGCTGTGGACCAGCGCCGATCCGGTCTATGGCGGGCGCACCGTCAGCATCGCCGGGTTCAAGTTCATGCCCAAGCCGGCGCAGCGGCCACACCCACCAATCGTGTTCGGCGGCCACACCGGCCCGTCGTTGAAGCGGGCGGCGCGGCTGGGCGACGGATGGTATGGAATTGCCGAAAGCCTTGACGGGATCCGCACCAGCATCGCACAGTTGCGAGCCCAGGAACGTGAACTCGCGCGTGCCACACCCCTGGAGATAACCATAAGTCCGCGCCTCGCGGAGCCGTTGACGCCTGCGCTCGTGAACCAATTCGTCGAGATGGGTGTGGCGCGGATCATCTTTGCCGCAGGCCCTTCCGCCAAAGAGCAGATCGGTGGGATGGAACGCTTCCGCGACGAGGTAATGAGCCGATGTTAGTGGCCGGCCGCATTGCCCGCTTGGCGTCTTCACCCGGGCGCAGATATCATCAAACCCTACACGCTTGGAGCGGGGGCCGAAGGCGGCACTCCAAATGAAAAAGTGTCCGAGCTGCAACAGGACCTATCCAGACAACGAAACCTTTTGCGAAGCTGATGGTGTCGCGCTGGTAAAAGCGGGCCCGGCTTTCGTGGAAAGCGGCACCCCCACCGTCGGCGAGGTAATCGAATGTCCGGTGTGCGGGGGTCGGGCTGAGCCCGGCGAAGTTATCTGTAACTTCTGCGGCGCTCGGCTTACCGACGACCCGGGGACTGCGGCCAGCCCCACGCCGCAACCGTCTGCCACCCAGCGCCCCGGTCAGTCACGCACGGTCGTGGCCAGCGCTCCAGGCGATCGATTTTCCGGACGCCTGACTGGTCAGATGCCGGAATCCGGACCGGACGGCGAAGGGCGCGGATCGTTTACCGTACTCGGCTACGTTGCGGCTGCGCTGGTGGCGCTGGTTGGGGGAGCGTGGCTCGCGCTGCATTTGAGTTCTCGCGGTCCGGTCCAGGAAGCGGCGACCGCTTCCCCGGCGGCCGCCGTGACTCCCGCACCGGCGAGCACCGCTGGGCCATTGGTCGCACTTGCCAACACCGTGGCGGTGCAGGTTACCGGCGAATCGTCGTCGGCCGTCGAGAGAAGCCCGGATGCGATGCGGAAGGTTTTTGACGATGGCAAGAGCGCGCTGCTCGATGCCTACAAGGGCGCGCTCGGCGGGGATGCGACTACCAACGACGGAATGATCGTGCGGGTTAGAATCATGCCCGACGGCTCGGTTGCAGGAGCTGCGGTACGTACTTCTACCGCCCCCAACCCAAGTCTCGACGCCGACGTGATCAAGAACGTTTCCGGATGGTCATATGTGCCATTTACCGGCGGCCAGGTTGAAGCGGACTATCCTATCATCTTTGCGCACGACGCGAGCGAACAGGCGAGCATCGAATCCGCACTGGCCACGCGCGTGGCGAGCCTCGGCACCAACGAGGCGCCGGAGTATGGAAGTTCGGTCGCGGCAAGCCCGGCGGCATTGTCGAGCCCCGCCGCAGCCGCGGTTCCTACCCAATCGGTCGCGCCAGCGGAAGCTGCGGCGCCCCCCGCACGCGCCCACCCACGGCGTCTCGCCCGCGTGCCGCGGCCCGCGCCGACACCGTCCTTGCGCGATCGTGTAAGCGAAGCGCTGCGCTCCAACCGCAACCTGGGGCGGGTGCAGCTTTACACCAATCCGGGCGGAAGCGTGGTCCTGTTTGGCAAGGTATTCGACGACAAGGCCAAAGGCCTTGCCGAGCAGGTGGTGCGCGGCGTGCCAGGCGTAACCTCGGTGGTGGTCAATCTCACAACCGATACTGACAGCTGGCGCCAGCAGCAAGCCCAGGTTCAATCGCAGCTTGCCAACGCAGGATTGGAGAACGTTACCGTGAAAATCATCGGCCGCGATGCGTTCCTGAGTGGCGAGGTGGCGACCGATGCGGAGAAGGACCGCGCGGTCACGATAACCGAGGGCGTTGCCCCGGTGATCGTGCGTACCAATTTGATCACGGTCAAGCCTGGCTCGGTGTTCGGGTTCTAGCACCGCGTAGTAACGGGTCGAATTGCGCATCTCCCTAAGGGCTGTTAGGGACGGAAATCGTCCTCATAAACTATTGACAAGGTTTGGCGCGAACGGTTAGATGGCTGCAAGAGCGCGGCGACTGCCGCTCCCACCTCAGGAGGTTTCCCAGTCTCATGGCTGATGCACCCACTTCGTGTAAGCAAGCGTTTGACGTGATGCCGACCCGCTTCAACAAGGAAGCGGCCAAAGGGCTCAACGCGATCTATCAGTTTGACCTTTCTGGCGATGGCGGCGGCAAATGGCACGTGATCATCAACAACGACAGCTGCGAGGTAAAAGAGGGTCCTGCCGCGTCACCGAGCATCACTATCTCGATGACTGCGCAAGACTACCTCGACATGCTGAGCGGCAAGCTGAACGGCCAGATGGCGTTCATGACCGGCAAGCTGCGCATCGCGGGTGACATGGGTCTGGCTTTGCGCATGCAGAGCCTGTTCCAATAGACTAGAGTCAGGGTAAAGCCTGACTGAAGGTTCGAAAGGCGCCGGGCTCGAGAGCCGGGTCTGGCGTCGATACTGCTACGCAGCAATTTTCCAATAAAACTATTCCAGGCATATAAATCCGGTTGCGGGTATTAAATTCTCGCGCGCGACGCACAGGAACGACTGAACCGAACAACAAGTAAAGCACTCGACGGCCGATGCCCGGCGTCATCCAGACCCAGCAGAATTTTGCCAGCTTGGCTTTTTGACATCACCGAAAAGGAGATCGGGACTTTCATAGGAAGAAAGACAGGATGAGCGAGATGAGCGACGAAGAAGAGAAGGCTAACGGAAACGGTGCCGAGGGAGCGCGCGATCATCAGTCGCTGGCCAAGCTCTCCAAGGAGCTGAACAACTGGCGACAGCGCAGAACCTCGTCGCGGCCGACCCGCGCTGATGGTCCGGCCCAGAACCATTCCGAGCCTGCTCGCACGATCAAGGTCCGTGGCCACGAGACCCTTGTGGTGCGCAAAGCCAAGATCGCAGCGCCCAAGACCCCTTCGAATCCAACCCCATCCGCGCACTAGCCGGCTTGCAAGGTTCGCCGTCACCGGCGAATCGGGCTTGAGTGGTGGTGCGGATGGGGCTAGGAGCGGAAGACCTCGATTGGCATTGCGCGCGCGGCCTGGCGCGCCGGGTATAGAGTTGCGACCAGGCACAGCGCCAGGGAACCAAGCGCGACCAGCGCGAAATCGAGTGGACGGGCCGACACCGGCGGGGTCGACATTTCGTACACTTCCTTGGGGATGTGGATGATCTGATAGTTCGCGAGCAGATAGCATCCGATCGCGCCAACTATTTCTCCGGCCAGCGTCCCTGCAGCCCCCACGGTCAGTCCCTTGAATACGAAGATGCGGCCGACCTCGCGCCGGGTCGCACCCATGGCTATCAGCACCGCGATGTCCTTGCGCTTCTCCATCACGACCATGATTAGGGTGGCGACCAGATTGAAGGCCGCCACCCCGATGAGCAGGAAGAGCACCAGGGAATAGACCCGTTTCAGCATCTCAAAGCCCGCGGATGCTGACTGGTTAAGTTCCATCCAGTTGCGCACGAAATAAGCGCGCCCCAGCAGCTGCCGCAGCTCCGCACTCACCGCCAGCGTCCGGTTCAGATCGATCAGGTGCACCTCGATGCCATCGACCCGATCGCCGCGCCCGAAGAAGCTCTGCGCCTGCTGCAGCGCCATCAACACCATCTTGGAGTCGGTGGTATCCATGCCGGACTGAAAGATTGCGCCGATCACGAAATCGCCGGTGCGGGTCGAAAGACTGCCGTCCGCGGAAATCAGCGGTGCTACCATCCGGACCGGATTGCCCAGTTTGACCTTCAATTTTTCGGCGAGGGTCGTGCCGATCGCGATTGCACTGACGCCCGCCTCGGCATCGCCGCTGGGGGGACGAGGTTGCGCGGTCAGCAACCGGCTCAAGTTGCCCGCGGTCAGGTACGCGCCCCATTTTTTCTCGATCAGCGGATTGTCGGGTTCGATGCCGAATGCGATCACGCCGCTGATCCCACGCCCCGAACTCAGCATTCCTTCGCCGTAAATGAAGGGGTCGGTCCCATTCACGCCGGCGACAGTCCTCACCCGCGCTTCCACTTCCGAATACTTCGCGATGGATCCCTCGTCACTGTGGATCTGCACCTGCGGACTCATGTTCAGGAGGCGCTCCTTGATGCTCTGCTGAAAGCCGCTCATGACCGCAAGCGTGATGGTCAACGCCGCGACCCCGATCATCACGCCAAACGCCGTGAACAGGGTGGTAACCGAAATGAAGGCTTCCTTGCGGCGAGCCCGCAGGTAGCGAAGAGCGATCTTGAGTTCGTAACGCACGAGTCAGAAAACGCGGTCGCCGTCGGCAGGCTCAGAATATCACGTTTTCCTTCTTGAGCTGTTCGACCTCGGTAGCCGAGAGGCCGAGCATGCCTGAGAAGACCTCGTCGTTGTTTTGGCCCAGGACCGGAGCCGCACAGCGAAGCGCTCCTGGCGTTCGGCTCAGCCGATGCTGCAGTCCCTCATACGGAGAAGGCCCCATCGCCTGGTGATCGAGCCAGTGCCAGAAATCGAAGGCTTCGAGATTCTCGTCCTGATGCAGGTCCATGCAATTCTGCACCGGATAAGCAGCCACGCCCGCGGCCTGAAGCTGGTCCGTCAGCTCCTTCGCGTCCCGGGTCCGCGTGAGCGTGGTTACGAATTCATCCACCGCATTCGCGTTCGCGATCCGGCTCTGTCTGGTCTGAAAGCGCGAATCACTGCCATCCCCGTGCAGCACGGTCAACAGCGACGACCACCCGGCATCGTCGACCACCGCGATCGCGACCCAGCGCTCGTTGCCATCTTCATCGGCACAGCGGTATGCACCATGCGGCGCGTAACGTTCCGAAGCATTCCCGCGCGCACCGATCACGCGCCCGGTCGCGAAGTAGTCGATTAACGCGGGGGCAAGATTGTGCAGCGCCGCCTCGTACTGCGACATGTCGATGTATTGACCTTTGCCGGTGCGCCGGCGGTAGTCGAGCGCTGCCAGCAGAGCCGTCGCCGAAAAGCGTGGCGCGATGAAGTCGCTGTACGCGCCGTACGGTGGGCACGGCGAATCTTGGTCGTAGCCGGAGATATAGTAGAAGCCGGAGAGCGCGGCCATCAGCTGCCCAAACCCCGGATACATCGCGTTCGGACCCGTCTGTCCCTGCATGCAGGTCGAAAGCATGATTAGTTGCGGATTGATCTGCCGCAGGTGATCGTAGTCGAGTTCCCACTTGCGCATCGCTTTGGGCGTGAAGCTTTCGGCGACGATATCGGCCCACGGGACCAGCTTCTTCACCAGCTCGCGCGCGCGCGGTTTGCTCAAATCGAGAGTGATGCCTTTCTTGGAGGTGTTGTAGCTGGCGAAGAATTGGCTTCCGTTCGGATCGGGGCGGGCATCCTTCCACGGGGGAGCGAGTCGCAGCACGTCGAGCCGCGCGGCCGATTCGATGCGAATCACCTCGGCGCCGTTGTCGGCCAAGTACTTGGTCGTGATGGGCGCGACCCCGACCCATGAAAAGTCGAGAACCTTTACCCCTTCAAGTGCGAAGCGGCCCATCTCAGATGCCTCCCGCGCTGCGCAGGCTTTGCAGGCGAGTTTCGCTCAAGCCCAGCAGACCACCGTAGATCTCTGGGTTGTGCTCGCCGATCCGGGGCGCGCGCTGATGCGGTCCCACCGGAGTGACACTGAACTTAGCGAAGGCTCCGGGCATGGTGAGCTTGCGGCCCAGCGTGTCATCGTCGATCTCGACGAAATATTCGCGCGCCTTGAGTTGCTCGTCATGCGCAATGTCCGAAACGTCCGAGCACGGCGCGAGAAGCATGCGCCGCTTCAAGGTGCCCTCGTAAATCTCCCGTTTGGTCATGGTCAGGAAAAAGCGCTGGACTCGCTCTTCGAGGTCGTTGATCTCGAAATGATCCTGCTCGGTCATTTTCATGAACATGCCGGGTACCCAGGTCGTCCAGTCTTTCTTGAGCATCCACTCGGCAGCAAAGCCCTCTTCACCCATCCACTGCACCAGCGCCTTGGTCGATGCGCCGCCCACGGTGCCACCCGCGATCAGCGTCGACATGTGTCCGTCCTTGCACTTATAGATCATCTTGCGAAGCGTCCCGGCGGAACCGGTATAGACCCCGGTGCGACGGATATGGTCGCCGTGCAGAATCGGCATCGCCTGTTCATTCATCAGCGTCCACACGATGCAGGCCTGCATGTCGACGACGATCTTCTGCCCAACGCCGTCCACCTGGCGCGGGTAGTGGGCGATCATCGATGCTACTGCTGCCTCTCCGCCGGCGTGCAGTCCCGCCTGCGGCAGGCTCATCTGCACCGGGGGCTTTCCTTCCTCGCCCATCATGTACATCATGCCGCCGGCCGCCCAGGTGATGATGTCCGCCCACTGGTAGTCACGCGCGGGAGCGCCATCGCCGAAGGGTGTTATCGAGGTGTAGATGAGACGCCGAGAGCGGCGCGACAACTGCTCGTAGCCGAGACCAATGGAATCGAGGTATCCGACCGGATAGGACTCGACGATAAAGTCGGCCTGTGCCGCGAGGTCGGCCACCAGGCCGCGGCCAGCGGCTGACTCCAGATTGGCGGTGACCGATTTCTTTCCCGCGTGGTACGCGATCGCATACAAGCTGCGATCCGGACCGGGACGGTCCTCCAGGAACGGCGGAATGCTCCGACTCGTGCACCCTCCGGGCGGCTCGACCTTGATGACCTCGGCGCCCATGTCGGCAAAGATCTTGCCGCACAGCGCGCCCTTCTCGTCGGTCAGATCAAGCATCCGGAACCCTTTAAGCAACTCTGACACCATTACAGCTATATCCAATAAACGGCGGTGTGACGGCAACAATTCGGAGGATCGCGGAGTCACCCGAAGCGGCAGAGATTAGTATGGACTAGAGCGGCGGCGGGATCCGCGGATTGCGGCTAACACTTTTGAGCAGCTCGCGCCGCGCCGATGGCGGTGGCGTAATCGGCGTGCTCGGGGATCAGAAAACGGCGGCCAAAAGGATAGGCCAGCCGCTTGGCTTCCTGCACAAACGTGAACAACCGCGATAGCTTGCCGGTCAGAACGATATTTTCCTGGCTGCACGCGCGCGCGCTGGCCATGGCCAAAACTCCGATCGATTCCACGATCATATTCATGATTGCCAGCGCCTTGTCCTCGGGCGTCGCATCGGCGCCGACCTTGCCGAAATTCGCGGCGGTAGTGCTCGGGTCCAGATCGCCGATCGGTCCACCGGCGATATCGCGCACCGTCAGATCGACCCGGCGCAAATCGCCCTTCCTCGCCATCTCCTCCAGGCGTTCGATGGTCACGACTCCGAGCATATGCTTGGCCAAGCCGAGGAGGGTGCCACCGCCTACTCCCGTGCCGCTGACATGCACTATCTTGTCTGGAGTGACGGACACCATCGCGGTGCCGGTCCCCAGCGAGATCACCAGCGCATGGTCCTTATCGGCCAGCCAGGTTCCGCCGATACCGATGGCGGTGAACTCGCTGACCTTCAGAACCGGCCGGCCAAAGAGGGTATCTCCCAGGGCCCGTGCCCCCGCGCCGGTGGCCGCGACGCGCTCGATTTGATCGAGCTGTAACCCGAAGTCAGATGCGAGTTTGCCGAGCGCTCCTGCCGCTGCCGCGATCGGGTCGTTCGCTTCGATTGTTACAACGTGGATGCTACCGTTTTCCAGAATGACGGCGTCCGTGGTGGAACCGCCAATATCGATCCCGACGATCATAAGTGGTGCCGGCTCCTGTCCAGCCCGCCCTGAGGCTAGATCAGGACCTTACGCTGCGCAACGGAGCACCCTCGAGCCGTCCCGGGGAAGGGCGCTATGCTAGGGCTTCAATGGCACGCCGGAGACCATCTGCCAGCGGAGAGTTGTTCCAACCCCGAACCGCGCTGAACCAGCCGCTGGCCGACCGGATGAGGCCCGCGCGGTTGGAAGAAATAGTCGGCCAGGAGCACCTGCTTGGTCCGGGAAAGCTCCTGAGCCAGATGGTCGCGGCGCACCGCTTGCATTCGATGATCTTGTGGGGTCCGCCCGGAGCGGGCAAGACCACCCTGGCAATTGTGCTGGCAGCGCAATCCGGAGCGGTCTTCCGCCGAATGTCGGCGGTGACCGCCGGCATCGCCGACCTGCGCGCGGCAGTCGAGCAAGCGCGCCTCGATCTGGAGGCGGGCAAGCCGACCGTCCTCTTCATCGATGAGATCCATCGCTGGAACCGCGCTCAGCAGGACGCCTTCCTGCCCCACGTCGAGAGCGGTCTCATCACCTTGATCGGCGCAACCACCGAAAATCCGTCGTTTGAAGTCATTGCGCCACTGCTCTCGCGCGCCCGCGTTCTGGTACTCGATCCGCTCTCCGAAGATGCGATCCGCAGGATTATCCTGCGCGCGCTCAAGGACCCGGATCGCGGCCTGGGCATGACCGGATTCGAACTGGACCCCAGGGCGATGGATGAATTGTTGCGCTTTGCCGCGGGCGATGCGCGGCGCGCACTGAACACCCTGGAAATCGCGGCGGAACTGACGCACGAGGCCGGAGCGAAAATCATCGGCGCGGAGAATGTGCGCGAGGCTGCGCAGCGCAAGGCATTACTCTATGACCGCGCCGGCGACGAGCATTACAACGTAATCTCCGCGTTCATCAAGAGCATGCGCGGCAGCGACCCGGACGCTGCCCTCTACTGGATGATGCGGATGGTGGAGGCGGGCGAGGACCCACTTTTCATCGCCCGACGCATGGTGATCTTCGCGTCCGAGGACGTCGGCAATGCTGACCCGCGCGCGCTCCAAGTTGCGATTTCGGTAAAGGATGCGGTGGACTTTGTTGGCTTGCCCGAGGGAGTGATTCCACTCGCACAGGGCGTGACCTATCTGGCAAGTGCCCCCAAATCGAACGCCGCATACGTCGCGATGAACAGGGCGCGCGAAGATGCGGTCGCCGAGCCGCTGCCGGTGCCGCTGCATTTGCGCAATGCGCCCACCGGACTGATGAAGAAACTCGGCTACGGCCACCAATATCGCTACCCGCATGACGACGAGGGTGCCATCAACGAGCAGATCTACCTGCCCGAAAAGCTCGCAGACCGCATCTACTATCAGCCATCCGAGCGCGGCTATGAGATCCGAATCCGCGAATGGGTCGCCCGTGCCCGCCAGGCGCGCGCCAAACTCCGACCAACTCAGCCGCCGAAAACCACCAAGCTCCCGAGATCCCCGCAGGACTGATCCGCCAGCCGCCCGCGTGAGGGCGACGATGAGCGCACAAAACTACAAGCCGCACGAGGGAAGCGGAACTTCACCGGTGCGGCTTGGCGGCCGATCCGCGCAGATTCTTAGAGCGGACCGAACTCAAAAATTATTTCTTCCTGGCACCCAGGACCGAGTCTTTGAGCGCCTTTGCGGCCGTAAACCGCAATCTCGTACGCGCGGGAATCTTGATGGCCTCACCCGTGGCCGGGTTACGGCCCATGCGTGCCTTGGATTGGCGTTTGCGAAAGATTCCGAGTCCCGCCAGACGCAGGGACCCTTCTTTCTTGAGCTCTCGCACCACGAGGCTGGTCAGCTCCTCAAGCGCGCTCTTCGCCTGCTTCTTGGTCATACCGACCTTGTCGGCGAGATGGGCTGCTACCTGCGACTGCGTCATCATCCTCCTCCTTATAAGGCCCGGCTGCGCGGGCACGGTGTCAGCGTGACGAACTGATTGGGGTTTTTCAAGTGCGTCAAGCCCAAAGTAGTGCATATTTCTTAGGAATGGTGCGAGTTTTTGAACAGGCGTTCCTGTTTTCCACACGCGGGCGCGCAATTTTGCAACGCAGTCGCGCGAGAACCTTGCCAAATGCGCTTTTTTGAGACCGGAGTTGATGCGGGCGGGCTCTCTTCCGGTTGGGGAGCGCGGGTTCAGTAACGAACTTCCATCAGATAGAGCCCGCATGCGGGAGCAGGTGCGGGCGCCGCGGCGCGATCGCGCGAAGTGAGCAGCGCCGCGATGTCACCGCGCGCGATTTTCCCATGCCCCGCATCGACCATCGCCGCGACCATGGTACGCACCATGTGGCGCAGGAAACTGCTCGCCTCGACGCGATAGCAAAGAACTGCACCCGCGCAGCGCCAATCACTGGTGAGCACGCGCCGGCGGGTCGTCTTCTCCTCCGACCCCAGCGTGCGGAACGCCGCGAAGTCGTGCTCGCCCACAAACTCGCGCGCCACCGACCGCATCGCCTCAAGATCGAGCGGCCCGCGCACCAGCCAGGCGTAGTGAAATTCAAACGCGGAACGCGATTCGCGGTTGAGCACCCGATATTCGTAGATGCGCGAGCGGGCGTCACGCCGGGGATCAAAACCGTGCGGCGCGGCGTCGGCGGCAAGCACCGCGATGTCCGGGGGCAAGAGCGCGTTGAGCGCGCGCTTCAAGTCTGCGGGGTCGAATTCACGTGGCAGCAACGCCGAGGCGACCTGCCCACGGGCATGGACTCCGCTATCGGTCCGGCCCGCGCCGCTGACTCGAACCGCCACCCCAAAGATTTGCAGCAGGGCCGATTCGACGCGACCTTGAATCGAGTCCTGGTCTGCCTGCAGTTGCCAACCGGCGTACGCGCTGCCGTCGTACTCGAGCGTGAGCTTTACGCGCATCAGTTCGCGACCGGAGTCCTGATCGCGAAGGTTTCCGCGATCCAAACTGCGGTCAGCGCCGCCAGCCGCGGATTGTCAAACGTGCACCAGAGGTCGACCCCTGCGCGGCTTTGCTCGGCACTGATCTGGATCGCCTCCTGCCCGAGTGCATCGATGATCGAAAGCGGCTGTCCCTCCGCGATTAGCAGTACGCCTGGCATCGCACGCAGCGTTTCGAGCCACTGCCCCCCGCTCGCTTCGAGCTTGGCCGAGACCGTCAATCCGGTTCCGTGCAGGACGGGGATGGAAACTAGTTGCACCGCCAGCGAAGACAGTGCCGCCGCCGTCAGCGCGGCCGCCTGCGTCGCGATGCGCTCGGCCAGCGCACGCTCGGTTTCACGGGAAAATGCATTGAAGGCGCGCTGCACCTCCTCTTCCTCAAGATCGAGGCGGGCCGAGAGCAGGTCGGTGGTCTGATCGACCAGCCGCGCGATCGCTCCCCGCCCGCCCGCCGATGCGCCGGTCAGCACGGACGCGCTTGCCATCGAGGGTTGCAGCGCATCCAGACACAAGGTCAGCACCTGGGCGGCGGGATGCGGGATGGTAAAATTTCTGGCGCTGCTCAGCTGTGCGATCTGCGCTCGCGTGGTTACTCCGGGCGCAACCATCGGCGCGCTGCTGGAGGGGTTGCGAGCCGCACCGCTCAGATCAATGAGGAGCGGTCCAGGCGCGGCGCGCGTAATATCGGCAGCCACACTTTCCGGGACTGCCAGGAAGGCGACGTCAAATGCGGCCAGGTCATCGGCATCGCGCAGCGCCTCGACCAGGTACTCGTCTTGCTCGGTCTCCAGGGTGCCGGCGGCACCGCTCTGGCTGGCAAACAGGGTCAGCCGTGAGTGCGGAAATCCGCGCGCCGCGATCAGCTCGACAATCTCATTGCCCACCGCGCCGGTGGCACCCACCACAGCCACGCTCGGCTCGCTGGTCGTGGACATCAGCTCTCCGCGGGCTCGAGTTTTTCCCGCACCAGCCGGCCCATCGCCTTGCACCCGATGAACTTGGTGCCGGCCCCGCCGAGATCGCGAGTGCGATGTCCCTCCTTGAGGACGGCGTCGACAGCCTGCGTGATCAGTTCCGCTTCGGCGCGCAGACCCAGCGAATGCTCAAGCAACATCGCAGCGGAAAGAATCGCGGCCAGGGGGTTGGCTTCGTCGCGGCCCGCGATGTCCGGCGCGCTGCCGTGGATTGGCTCGAATAGTCCGACCCGGAAGCCGGCGCTGTTGAGTTCCTCGCCCAGCGATGCCGACGGCAGCAGGCCCATCGATCCTGCGAGGACCGACGCTTCGTCGGTCAGGATGTCACCGAACATATTTTCGGTGACGATCACGTCGAAATCTCTTGGACGGCGAATCAGGTGCATCGCCATGGAATCGACCAGTTGGCTCTCAAACGCGACGTCCTTGTACTGGTTGCTCAATTCCAGTGCGACCTCGCGCCATAGGCGCGACGAAGACATCACGTTCGCCTTGTCAACCGAGGTCAGTTTCTTGCGACGCTCGCGCGCCAGCTCGAACCCGAAGCGTAGCACGCGTGCGATTTCATGCTCGTTGTAGAAGCAGGTGTCGACCGCTTCGCGCCCATCCTTGCCTCGGCGCTTTTCGCTCGGCTGTCCGTAGTAGATCCCGCCGGTCAGCTCGCGAATTACCACCAGGTCGACGCCGTTGATCAGCTCGGGCTTGAGCGGCGACGATCCCAGCAATTCCTTGACCGCGCGCACCGGACGCAGGTTCGCGAAGAGCCCCAGTGCCTTGCGCAATCCGAGCAGCGCTTGCTCGGGACGCTGGTTGGCGTTGGGGTTGTCCCATTTTGGACCCCCCACCGCGCCCAGCAAGATGGCATCGGCATCCTGCGCGTGCTTGAGCACCTCGTCGGGCAAAGGAGTCCCGTGAGCATCGATAGCGTGGCCGCCGATCACGCCATCTTTGAATTCCAGATCGATCGCCGCTTCGCGCGCCACGGTCTTTAGGACCTGCAGCGCCTCGCCGACGACCTCGGGGCCAATGCCGTCACCCTTCAGAACTAGAATTTTGTAGGCCATTTACGAGCCGCAGAGCGATTTTGAGACAGTTGCAGACCGGTGCTGGGGATAGGGTTGCCTGTGCAGTTTCTATTCGAATTCGCGGCGCACTCACGGCGTACGACGGGCACCAGCCGCCGTTGGAGCATGCGCCAGATCATCCAACGTGCCTAGCACTTAGCCGAAGTCAGGTTGCGCGGCAAGTCCCCCGATTACCCACCGATGTTTAGCGCACGTCCATCGTTGGTTTGAGAGGCATGGCGGTACGCCCCTTGAGCCGGTTGAGCGCGTTAACCAGGGCCAGCGCACTGGCCATCACGATGTCGCTGTGCGCTCCCGCGCCCGCGACGGTCATCCCGTTTTGGCGCAGCAGGCAGCTTACTTCCCCGAGCGCATCGGTCCCCCCGGTGATCGCTTTTACCGCGTAGCGTTCGAGCGCCGGCTGGAGGCCGACAATCTTGTAGATCGCCTTGTAGCAGGCATCCACCATCCCGTCTCCTACCGCCTCCCCGCGTTTCTCGTCCCCGTCGACCCGCAGCGCGACCTGTGCGTGAGGTAGCGACCCGGAGGCCGAGCTGACCTGGAGATCTACCAACTCGTAGTGATCGGTGGTTCGGCGCGCTTCCTCGGTAACCAGCGCCAGAATGTCGTCATCATAGATGACCTTTTTTTTGTCGCAGAGCGCCTTGAACTCGACGAATGCTTTGTTGAGATCAATCGAATCGGTAGCGACCCCCAGATGCTTGAGCCGATCGGCAAAGGCGTGACGGCCTGAGTGCTTGCCGAGCACCAGTTTGTTGGACGGAATGCCGATGTCCTCCGGCTTCATGATCTCGTAGGTCAGCTTGTATTTGAGTACCCCGTCCTGATGGATTCCCGCTTCGTGAGCGAATGCGTTGTCGCCCACGATCGGCTTGTTGGCGGGCACCGGCTGGCCAATCACCTGCGAGAGCAGGCGCGAGGCGGGAAAAATCTGGCGCGTGTCGATGCGCGATTGAACACCCATCAGGTCGTGCCGCGTCTTCATCGCCATCACGACTTCTTCCATCGAGCAGTTGCCCGCGCGCTCGCCGATGCCATTGATGGTGCATTCGATCTGACGGGCGCCGTTTTTGACCGCCGCCAACGAATTTGCCACCGCCAATCCAAGATCGTTGTGACAATGCGCGCTCCAGATAACCTTGTCACTTCCCGGTACATGCTCGCGCAGATAGGAGAACATCCGACCGAATTCTTCGGGAAGTGCGTGGCCGGTCGTGTCGGGCAGATTAATCACCATGGCGCCCGCGCGTATCACCTCGGCGCAGACCTTGGCCATGAAGTCCCAGTCGGATCGCGATGCGTCCTCGCAGGAGAACTCGATGTAATCAAGGTTCTTCCTGGCGCGGGTGACCGCCCAGGTAGCCGCATCCAGCACGTCCTCGCGTGTCATGTTGAGCTTGTACTTCATGTGGATTTCGGAGGTGGCGAGGAAAATGTGGATGCCAGGATTATGGGCCTTGTCCACCGAGCGCAGCGCCTGGTCGACATCCTCTTCACGCGTGCGTGACAGGCTGAGAACCCGCGGACCCTTGACCGAGTCGGCTACCCGCCGCACCGATTCGAAATCGCCCGGAGAGGAGGCGGCAAAACCCGCCTCGATAATGTCGACGTTGAGCCGGTCGAGCTGGCGAGCAATAGTAATCTTTTCCTCGACGTTCATGGTGCATCCCGGCGATTGCTCGCCATCGCGCAGCGTGGTGTCGAAGATCCGCACATAATCGGTTTCGGCGGGTGTAGTATTGAAGTCGGCCATCGGTCATCTCCTCGTTTGCCCCTGGATAGTTCCGAAAAAGCCGCATCCTCAAAAAGGAAACGCCCCGGGCGGCTTCTTCGGCCCACCGCCCGGGGCGTTCGTCTCGGTTTTCAGGGGCCGGTCAGACCCGTTCCGCGACGCACCCGGCGTGGGCCCTCGTAAGGGCCAGGCTAAGAAGTAGTCCGGGTAGCAGGGTGCGAAACATAACGGGCCGATTTTAGGCGGACCCCGAAACCCTAGTCAAGGTCGGACCACAACGGCCGAGTTTTGTCGTAGCTGTTAAAGCCTTATTTCAGCTGCCATGGACGATGAACTGCTTAAGTTGTTCGAAACGCGAAGGGGACATTTTCGTCTCGAATCGGGCCATCACGGCGACTTGTGGCTTGAGATTCCGCTCGCCTTTCTTCGGCCCGGTCGGCTGCGCCCGCATGCGCGGCGACTTGCGCGTATGCTCGTGGCGTATCGCATCGAAGCGATCTGCGGACCGCTGGTGGAGGGCGCATTTCTCGGGCAAATGGTGGCCGAAGAACTCGCCCTGGAATTCTTATTCGCCGAGCAGTTTCCGCAACCCAGCAAAGATGGTCTGTTCCCGGTCGGTTATCGCGTCCCCGCATCGCTGCGCTGTCGAATCAAGGGCAAACGGGTAGCGGTGGTCGATGACGCTATCAATGCAGGTTCGGCGGTCCGCGGCGCCATCGAAGACTTGAAGACCTGTGGCGCGCAACTCGTGGCGATTGGCGCACTGCTGCGGCTTGGTGACCGCGCTGCGGTCCTGGCCCGCGCCGAGGCGGTGCCGCTGGTGACTTTGACTCGCCTCGAGGGCGGCACTTTGTGGAGTCCCTCCGAGTGCCCGCTGTGTAGAGCGGGCACCCCGCTCGATGATCAGAGGGGCATCCAGTAGCGCCGCGGGCGGTTTCTTTCTAGCTGCGCGCCACGGGAATGACCACTTACCCCGTGTAGGTCGCGATGTACCAGATGTTACCGAAGGTATCTTTCACGCCTGCACCGCGCTCCTGGTAGGGCTTGTCTTCCGGAGCCGCTAACGAAGTTGCCCCCGCATCCAGGGCACGTCGGTAGGCCCGGTCGACGTCGGCGACATACACATAGATGGAGGCCGGGGTCGGCTTGACATGGGCGGGAAAGTTTCCAACCTCGAGCACCACCATCGAGTCCCCGATTCTGGCTTCGATATGAAACCCGCCAGGGGTCGGAAGGCGTTCCAACTCTTCGGCGTCAAACGCGCGCTTGATCAAGTCCGGCAGGTCAAGGTTGCCGTAGAGATATGGCCTCACCGAGCCCGCGCGGTGACGGATGTGTGTGTGCTGGGCCATTGAGAACCTCCCGAACGAAGTCCGGGGCTCACTTTGCAATATAGCTCCCGGTCAGGTCGTGTATCACCCAGTTCGGCTCGTAGCCACCCGGTTCAAGCCGGCTCTTCGACGGGAGCCACTACCGGAGTCATTGGGCCATCCCGAACGCCCGCAGGATGAAGGCGAACGCGTCCGCGGTCTCCTCGATGCTCTTGAGCAGCGGTTTGCCCATGCCGTGCCCAGCGCGTGTCTCGATGCGAATCAGGATCGGATTTCCCTTGGGATCGGCGTGTTGCATCGCGGCTGCGAACTTGAAGCTATGCGCGGGAAAAACCCGATCGTCATGATCGCCGGTCATGACCAGAGTCGCGGGGTAATTCACCCCCGCCCGCACATTCTGCAGCGGCGAATACGCGAGCATCGCCCTGAATTCCTCGGGATTGTCGACCGTCCCGTACTCCGCTTCCCATGCCTGTCCCACCGTGAACTCACGAAAGCGCAGCACGTCCAGCACGCCCACGTGCGGCAGCGCCGCCGCGAACAGATCGGCCCGTTGTTCCTCGACTGCGCCCACCAGAAGGCCACCGTTCGAACCGCCCCAGATGGCGAGCCGTTTCGGGTTGGTCCAGTGCTGTGCGATTAGATATTCGGCCGCCGCGATGAAGTCATCGAACACCGTCTGCTTGTGCAATTTCATGCCGGCCTCATGCCATTCGCGCCCATACTCGCCGCCGCCGCGCAGGTTCGCAACCGCGACCACGCCGCCCAGTTCCATCCAGGTCGCCCAACTCGCCCCGAAAAACGGCACCAGCGGAATATTGAAGCCGCCGTAGGCAGTCAGGATCGTGGGATTGTCGCCATCGAGCACGAGCCCCTTGCGCGCGCTGATGAACATCGGGACACGAGTGCCGTCCTTGCTGGTGTAAAAAACCTGCCTGGTCTCGTATTGCGCCGGGTCATAGCCAGACAGGGTCGGAGAGTGCCAGATGGTACTGGTTCCATCAGCGACCTCGTAACGATAGACGGATGGCGGGGTGGTGAAGCTGCTGAAGTCGAAATAGGTGACGGCGTCATCGAGGTGTCCAGCAAAACCGGAAACTGCGCCAAGACCAGGCAGCTCCACGCTTCCCAGCAGCTTCCCATCCAATGAGTAGCGCCGCACCACGCTGTGCGCGTCGTGCATGTACGCGGCGATGAACTGGCCACCGATGAGGCTGGCGTCTTGCAGGAGGTCCGGCCCTTCCGGAACCACGGTGCGCCAGTCGTCGCGAGATGGCTTGGTGATATCGATCGCGATCAGACGGTAGCGGGGGGCCTGGTCGTCGCTGACGATGTATAAGGTTGTCCCAAGGTTATCGCAAAATTCGAAGCTTGCGGTCGGCCTTTGCACAATGGGGATCAGAGGAGCATTCTCTACCGACAAGTCCTGCACCAGCAGGGCGTTCTTGACCTCGGTGCCTCGCGACACATTGAGAATCAGATAGCGGCCGTCGTACGAGACTTGCGGGCCGATGTACCAGTCAGGGGCGTCGGTCCGCGTGTAGACCAGCACGTCGGCCGATTGCGGCGTCCCAAGCTTGTGGAACATCAACTTCTCGTACTGATTCGCGGCCTTCAGGACTTCGCCAGGCTGCGGCGGAGCGAATGCCGTGTAGTAAAAGCCACTGCCATCTTTACGCCAGGTCGCGCCGCCGAATTTCGACCAGCGCAGCTGGTCTGGCAAATCCTTGCCGGTTGCCACTTCGCGAACGTGCCAAACCTGCCAGTCCGAGCCCCCGTCGGAGAGTGCGTAAGCGGCCAGCTTACCATCGTGTGAGACCGCCCAGCTCGTCACCGCGACCGTGCCATCTTTGGAGAGCAGATTTGGATCGATCAGCGCGCGCGCCGGTTGCTCCGGGTACTCAGTGACGAACAGTACCGATTGATTCTGCAACCCGCTGTTATGCCAGTAAAACCAGTTTTTTCCGCGTCGCCACGGCGGACTCCATCGCTCGAAGTCAAGCAGTTTCTTGAGCCGCCGCGCGATATCGTCGCGCCCTGGTATTTCTCCGAGGTAACCCTGAGTCAGCCGGTCTTCAGCTTCGATCCAAGCACGCGTCTCCGGTGAATCGATGTGCTCCATCCACCGGTAGGGGTCGGCAACCGAGATGCCGTGATAGACGTCGACCTGATCGCCGCGCCGCGCCGGCGGATATACCAACGGCGCCGAGGCGGGATGGATGCTGGAGGATGCCATCAGTAACAGCGCGCCCGCACCGAGCAGGCTAAGGGGTTTTCTCAAGAGTCAGCTAACTTTCGGTCGAGCCAGGCGACACTGGTCCACAGTGTTCCGTCCTCATCCTGCACATCCGCGAAGCCGTCGGCCACGAAACCGAGCTCGCACAACAACAGTGGCGCCGACGGCGCACCGCGGCGGTGTTGACCCGGCGCCGCAGCGGGCCTGTAACAACTGACGATCAGCCTTCCGGCCGGCTTCAGAAACTGATCGCGCGCTCGAACCAGCATTGCGCCACGCAATTCAGTCGGAACGAATTCGGGCAGCAAGGTCACGTAGTCAAAACGCATCGGCGGCATCCAGGTCATCACGTTCCCCGACCAGATGCGTTCGGTCCATCGCGTAAGCCGCAGCCGAGCCCGTTGCGCAACTCGCTGGGAAAGTTCCAGTCCATACGGCTCGACCCGGACATTGCGGTCCGCGGCCCACCGGCACAGCGTCTCCATAAGAAGCCCATTGGCGCAGCCAACATCGAGCCAGGTCCCATCGTGGTCAAATGCCGCTGCGATAACCTTCCGCTTGCGCTGCCATCGCGCCAGGCCGCCTCCCGACCCGGAACCCCCAGCCAGGTCGCCCCGCTCATCTGCCGCGACATAGCTGTCCTCGAGCAGCTCGAGGGTGTGCTGGTAGTAGTCGGTTTCGCTCATCGATCGACAGAAAGCTGCGCGACTCGCAGACTACGATGATATAAAACCCGCGCTGAATCAGGTACGTGGGGATTTCGCGTCGCCTAGTCCGGCACTTCGAGCGTCCGATGTGAGTCCGAGTTCGCGGGAGCGGACTGGGGCTGTGCCTCCACCGGCAGCATCGCGACGCGGTTGGGCATTCGCTCGCCCCGCAGCAGTAAGTACGGACCTGAAAGGACAAACGCAGAAGCGAGCAGGAAGACCGTTACCTGGGGCATCGTGACCAGGAAGGCGGCACCAACCACCGCCGCGATCATCAGCTCGATCTGAGCACGCTTGTGAAGGTTGATGCCCTTGAAACTGGGGTAGGGCACCCGCGAGATCATCAGCCCTGCCAGCGCGAGCGTGATCGGTACCATCAGGCTACACAGCGTCTTCGGCGAGTTAAATTCGAAGTAACTGTAGGCGAGCGCAATCCCGGCGACCATCGCGGCGGCGCCCGGAACCGGCAGCCCAACGAAACGGCGCTTGTCAACCGAGGCGGTTTGCACGTTGAAGCGGGCTAGACGCAGTGCTGCGCACACCACGAACAAACCGGAGACGGCCACCCCGAGGCCGCCGATCGGATGCAGCGCCCAGGTAAACGCGAGAATCGCCGGCGCCATCCCGAATGCGACCACGTCGGACAGGCTGTCGTACTCAATTCCAAACTGGCTCGAAGTCCGCGACAGGCGGGCGATCCTACCGTCCAGCCCGTCGCAGATGAACGCAACCATGATCATCACGGCCGCAAGTTCGAAGTGTCCGCCGATGGATGAAATCGCGGAGTAAAAACCCGACAACAGTCCGATCGAAGTGATGGTGGCGGGTGCGAGCAACACACCCCGCCGCAGCGGCGAAGCCACCTTGTCGCCCTGCTCGCGGATACGACCCGAAATGATTGGGACGTGCGGCCGGTTGCGCCGCGTAAGTCGATGCGTCGGTCTCATTGATTCAGTTCGGCGAGGACGGATTGGCCCGCGCGGACTCGGTCTCCCAGTCCAACCGTGAGCCCAAATTCGTTCGGGATAAAATGATCCACTCGGCTGCCGAACATAATCAAGCCAATCCTTTGCCCACTTTCAATTCTATCATGGACGCGGAGATTGCATACGATGCGGCGGGCCAGATAGCCAGCCACCTGCATTAAAGCGGTTGGGCGGTCGCCTAAGCCCCTGAAAACAATGAGATTTCTTTCGTTGTGCTGGCTGGCTTCGTCGCGGAACGCGGCGCGGAATTGACCCGGGGTATGTTCGACCCGGGTGACTTCGCCGGCCACCGGCGCGCGGTTGACGTGCACGTTGAGCGGCGACATGAACACCGACACCCGATGGCATCTCACCCCCGCGCTGCCGGGCATCTCCACCTGCGAGATGTCCGTCACCTTGCCGTCGGCCCCCGAAATCACGACTCCCGCGGTCCTTGCCGGGAACCGCTCGGGGTCTCGGAAAAACAATCCCACCCCCAGCGCGCAGACCAGGACGATCCCGCCAATCTTGTGGAACCCGATCACGATCAGAGCGACCGCCAGTCCGAAGACCGCCAGCGAGACGGCCAGTCCCTCTGCGGCGATTCCTATCGCACTAGCGATACCCGCCATCTCGCGTCCTCGCCACGCTCGCCGACCGTGGTCGCAAGCTTGGAATGCTCTGCAGGTCAGTTCTTGGAACGATCCACCAGCCGTTCGCTGGCCAACCAGGGCATGAACGCGCGCAGCTCCCGGCCCACCGCTTCGATCTGATGCTGCTCGCCTTCCTTGCGCAGCTCACGAAAATGCGGGAGTCCGACCCGGTATTCCTCGATCCACTCTTTGGCGAATTTGCCCGACTGGATATCCGCGAGGGCGCTTTTCATCGCCTCGCGCACTTCTTTGCCGACGATCCGATGCCCGCGCGTCATGTCGCCGTATTCGGCGGTGTTGCTGATCGAATAGCGCATATTGGAAATGCCGCCCTCGTAGATCAGATCCACGATCAGCTTCACTTCGTGCACGCATTCGAAGTAGGCCATTTCCGGCGGATAACCGGCGTTGACCAGAGTCTCGTAGCCGGCGCGAATAAGTTCGGTCAGCCCCCCGCATAGCACCGACTGCTCGCCGAACAAATCCGTCTCGGTCTCGTCCTTGAAGGTCGTCTCGATAATCGCGGCTCGGCCGCCCCCAATAGCCGAAGCCCACGCGAGCCCCACCGGCCGCGTATCTCGCGACGGATCCTGCTGGACCGCGAGCAGGCACGGCACTCCCCGTCCTTTCGTATATTCCGATCGGACCAGGTGCCCGGGTCCCTTGGGAGCCACCATGAACACATTCACGTCCGGCGGGGGCTGGATGAATTTGAAGTGGATGTTAAAGCCGTGTCCGAACGCGAGGTACTTGCCCTTGCTCAAATGCGGCTCGATATGCTCGCGGTAGATGTCGGAGGCCGCCTCGTCCGGGACCAGCATCATGATAACCTCACCCTGCCGAGCCGCCTCCGCGGTGTCGAAAACCGGCAGCCCCTGCTTGGTTGCTTTCTCGCGCGACGCGCTCTTGGGGTCGAGACCGACCCGCACGTCCATTCCGCTGTCGCGCAGGTTCAACGCATGCGCGTGTCCCTGGCTACCAAAGCCGATGATGGCGATTTTCTTGCCGCGCAAGGCACTTAGGTCCGCATCGCGGTCGTAGTAGACCTTCATCTAATTGCTTCTCCTGACGGTTGTGGATTAGCGATGATGGCGATGGCCTTCGCCGTTGAGTTGCACCGAACGCGCCATCGCCACCTTGCCTGATCTTATTATTTCCTTGATGCCGAGCGGACGAACCAACGAGATAAATGCCTTGATCTTGTCGGAGTCGCCGGTGATTTCTACCGCGGTCGCGGTCGGCCCGATGTCCACGACGTGGGCGCGAAAGGCGTGAACGATGGAGTCGAGTTCCGAGCGCGTCCGCTCTTCCACTGCGATCTTGACGATGACCATCTCGCGGTCGACGATATCGACGCCCTGAAAGTCGGTGACCTTGATGACCGATACGAGCTTGTTCAGCTGCTTGTTGATTTGCTCGAGCACCTGCTCGTCACCGCTGGTCACGAGCACGATTCGCGAGACGGTGGGATCGAGCGGATCCTCGTTGACCGTCAGCGATTCGATGTTGTAGCCGCGGCTCGAAAAGAGGCCCGCGACGCGCGCGAGCACGCCGAATTCGTTCTCAACCAGGACAGATATGGTGTGACTTGGCATCTGGAAGGCGCGCGCGTACCCATCGGCGGACTCTCACGCTCAACTACTTGGCGGCACCCGCAAACGACCGGCCTTGATACCGTCCGAGTATGACCATCATCCGGTCCTTCGAGGCCAGCTTCAGTTTGTGGATGCGCTTCTCCTCCATTTCCTCTTCGAGAGTCAGATAGTGCTTGCTGCGATATTCTAAAAGTTTGTTTTTGAGCTGCAGATGTTCCTCGTACACCGCCTTAAGCTCGTCGTCATGGTTCAGATGCTGCTGGATAAGTTCTTCCTCTCTGCGCTCCATACGCCCTCCGATACCTTAGACTGACCGGACGCGGCGATGGCGTCCGGGGGTCGAATATAAAGCGGCTCCAGGGAGTCGATCGAATCGCTCCGCCCCGCAGCGATCTTCGCGGCACCCAACGCCGCAATGTAACGTCCGCGCAATTCCAAGGCCTCAGGCCCCAGAACCGTCACTTCGAGACCCTGTTTTTCCGCAAGGGCCGCCGCATCCTTTGCCGTATAGTCGCCGGCGAGAATCGCGTTCTGACGGAGAGGTGAGGTCACTCGCACCAGCGGCATAACCACATCCTGCGATATCTTCTCTAACCCATCCGCCACAATTTCGTAAAGAGCCGCGTAAACCTCTCTCTTGCGGGCATCCAGCAGAGCGCAGACCTGCAACCCTGGACAGGCCGCGGGCGCGTCCAGCGCGCCGGCTGCCAGCGCGTCCAAGCTCGCGACCCCGATGATTTTGGCTCCTGATGCGAACGCCAGACCCTTGGCGTAGCTCAGACCGATTCTGAGCCCGGTAAACGAACCCGGGCCGATTCCGACCGCGATCCCGCTCAGGTCCGACGCACGCAGCTCAGCGTGGTCTAGCAATTGCGCCACGGCCTGAGGCAACGCGGCGCCGTGCGAGGTCACGGGCCGTGCGATTTCGCTGGCCAATCGGCCAGCCACCACCAGCGCGACGCTGGCGATGGGTGAGCCGGTATCGAGCCCCAAAACCGCGCCTGCGGCGCCGGCATGCGCGAGCAGAAAATCAGCCCTGCACAATGTGCGAGATGTCATTGAAGATCAACAACGCGAACAGCGCCACGATTAGAAACAGCCCGACCTGAAGCGCGATTTCGCGATGCCGCATGGCCAGCGGTTTCCCGCGCACACCTTCAAAAGCGAAAAACGCCAGGTGACCGCCGTCCAGCAGTGGTACCGGCAGCAAATTGACCAATCCAAGCTGCAGGCTGAGCATTACCGTGAACATGGCGAAGCTGAACAGGCCGTGGCGGGCTTCCTGGCCAGCCAGCCGAACGATAGCTATCGGTCCACCCACCGACTCACGGATGGGAACCGTGCCGCTCACGATCATCGCAATGCCGACCACCATCTGGCCGGTTAAAGAGACGCTGCTCAGGACCGCATGGTAGGCCGCCGCGAGGGGGTTGAGTCGGCGTGTAGCTTCACGCGGCGTCACTCCGATGATCCATTCGTTCACCGGTCCAAAGGGGGTCTTGACGTCTTGCCGCTTCGCCCTCACCGTCAGGTTCATGCGGCCCTGCGGCTGGCCCGCGGGACGCTCGATTTCGAGATTGAGGGGGGCGCCTTTACTTGCCTTGACGGCGTCGGAGAACTCTTCCCAGGAAGAGATCGCTTTGTTGTCAATCGCGATGATCTTGTCGCCCGACTGCAACCCGGCCTGGACCGCGGGCATCCCGGGCGTCAGCTCATCGATGACCGGCAACGGAGTGGGTACGCCATACATGAAGATCAGAGTCAGCAGGACCGGCGCAAACAACATGTTTGCCGCAGGGCCGGCCAGCACGATCGCGAAACGCTTCCACAGCGGCTGACTCGGAAATGCGCGCGCACGAAACGCGGCGAGTAACTCCTCTGGCGGGTTCTGCTGGAGCGATACCCGTGCCTGGCGCGCGGAGTTCAGCATGCGAATGCGATTTAAGAGAATGAGCTCTTCTGATTTCAGCGGACGGGAAAACTGCGCCTCAAGCGGCACCGGTCGCGAGGCGAGAGACTCCAGCAATCCGTCCAGACCGTGATCCGCGCCCCGATCGCCCTCGTCCACGGCGCGCGCTGGTTTGTCTATCGCGGCGGCGCCACCCTCTTGCGGTGCGCCTGGCGCGGTATCCGCCGTCAACGCGGTTTCGCGGGTCACCTGTGCAAGGTCGTGTCCGATTTCAACCAGGAAGGTGTGCAGCTCGTCTGACTTCGGTTCATCACCGATCTCTTCACCAAGCATCCTCACGTATCCGCCAGCCGGAGTCGCGCCGATCACGTATTCAGTCTCACCGCGGCGGAAGCCGGCAATTCGGGGCGGATAACCAATCGAGAACCGCAACACCCGAACTCCGAGTCGCTTTGCCACCAGGAAGTGGCCTGCTTCGTGGACGATGATCAGCAAGCCCAGGATGACGATGGCGGAAATGATCGAAGTCAGCATTAATTCTCCCGAAATGACTGGAAAGGGTGATGCGGCCCACAAATCAGCCGCATCACCTGAAACAATAATAGGAAAAGGCCGCTGCGAACACTAGGCTGCAAGTGCGGTCCAGTAATCCCCCATGGCCCGGAAAAATCCAGCCGGAATCTTTGACACCGGCCACCCGCTTGAAGGCCGATCCGGCCAGATCGCCGACCTGCGCCAGCACCGCGATCATTCCGGACAGCGCCGCGGTCTCGGACAGCGACCAGTGCGGTATCGCCCACGGACGTAGGATCAGACCGGCGCCGATCGATGCGATCAACCCGGCGACGGAGCCTTCGATGGTCTTGTTCGGACTGACCCGCGGCGCGAGCTTGTGGGCACCCAACGCGCGGCCCCCGAAGTACGCGCCAGTGTCGCTGGCGATGACGACCAGCAGCATCATGATGATCGCGGCGATCCCGCCGCCCAGATTGCGAAGCAGCGCAAAATAGGGGAACAGAACTCCCACCCACAGGGCTCCGGCGATTTCCAGGGGCGCACCCTTGGGAGTTTTCTCGGCGCCCGAAGTCCCGACCAGAACTACCAGCGCGCACATCAAGGCGGTTACCACCGCCGGTAGTACCCACAATCCGCCGTCACCCGCGGCAAGCATTGCCAGCAGCGGTACGACCCCAAGTCCGGGCAACACCACAATCGAAATGAGCCCGCTAGTCGCAGTCATCGACACGACCTCGTAGAGGCCCCACCCGCCGAGCAGCGCGATGAACACCGAGAATCCGGCGCTCGATAGAAAGATGATCGCCGCCAGCACCACCGGGAGGGCGACCGCTGCG